>JAISNW010000052.1 GCA_031276055.1 Deferribacteraceae bacterium
CAAAAAACATCGTCTCTAAGATAAAATGTAATGGTGAGGTTATCTTCAGAGATCTCCCAACTCTTTGCTAGATCGCCTATGATATTCATATCTTTATCGAGGCTTATAAGCCCACTGTAAATAAAGGCTGCTACATCGTGGGAGGCGGAATCTGACGATATGGCGGGGATCAAATTTAGAGGCTCGCCAATAGAGGAAAAGATGAGCATATCCCCATCTTCAGCTGCTTCAACTGCTGCTTCAACTGCAGCTTCAACTATAGGCTCGGTTTTTTCAACCCTTTCTGTTTCAACCGCAGCAACGGGCGCGCCTGCTGAAGCAGCACTCTCCTCCTTTTTATTGCACCCCAATAAGAGATAGACGGCTAATAGGGCGAAAGAGGCGGTTTTTAGCAACTTTATCATTTCAGAGTTTCCTTTAATATTTCATTCACCAGCTTAGGATTTGCCTTGCCGCGCGATTCTTTAATCACCAGCCCCACAAAAAAACCTAGCAGCTTTTCCTCACCGCTCTTAAAACGTTCCGCTTCGCTAGGGTTTGCTTTTACAACTTTTTGAACTATCCCGTATAGTTCGCCTTTATCAGAGAGTTGGCTTAACCCCTTTTCAGAGACTATAGCCTCGGGAGTTTTCCCTGTTTCAACAGCTTCTGCAAAAACCTCTTTACCTTGCTTTCCGCTGATCGCCCCGCTCTCTATCAACTTTACCAGCTGCGCAATGTCTGCGGGTGCAACCCCTGCATTAAAGATGCTTAAACCTTTCTGGTTTACAACCCTTAAAAGCTCGCTCATAATCCAGTTTGCAATATTTTTAGGGCTGCTATAGATTTTAAGGGCGTCTTCATAAAAATCGGCGTAATCTTTCTCGCTTACAAGCAGATCGGCGTCTTGAGCGGAGAGGGAATATTCCTGCATAAAGCGGGCTTTTCTGCTGTCAGGCAGCTCGGGGATCGTCTTTTTAAGCCGCTCTATCTTTTCATCGGTAAGTTTTAGGGGGAAGAGATCAGGATCGGGAAAATATCGATAATCGTGGGCGTTCTCTTTTGAACGCATGGCAAGGGTGATCCCCCTGTCGTTATCCCAAAGGCGCGTCTGTTGACGTATATGCCCGCCTTCAGAGAGAATCTCGGTCTGGCGCGCTATCTCATATTCAATAGCGTGTTGAACATTGCGGAACGAGTTCATATTTTTAATCTCAACCTTTGTGCCTAGTTCAGCCTCTCCAACCGGACGGATCGAGATATTGGCGTCGCAACGTAGAGAACCCTCTTCCATATTGCAGTCGGACACATTTATATACCTTAAAATAGTGCGGAGCTTTTGCAGATACAACCTCGCCTCCTCCGCACTTCTTATATCAGGCTCGCTTACTATCTCTACCAAAGGGACGCTTGCGCGGTTAAAATCGACATAGCTGTAGGCGGCGCTCTCCCCCTCTCCATGTATCAATTTGCCCGCATCTTCCTCCATATGAATACGGGTTAGATTTATCCGCCGACTCCCCGATTTCGTATCTATATTTAAGCTTCCTCCGAGGCAGATAGGGTAAAACATCTGGGTAATCTGATACGCTTTAGGGAGGTCGGGGTAAAAGTAGCTTTTACGGTCAAAGATGCTGAACTTCTGGATCTCGCAGCCTAAAGCCAGCCCTACCTGAACAGCTTTATCCACGGCAGCTCCATTGAGAACAGGGAGCGTCCCAGGAAAGCCCATACACACAGGGCATACATGGCTGTTCGCCTCTGCACCGAACTCGGCGGAGCAGGAGCAGAAAATCTTTGCAGCGGTGTTGAGTTGAACATGGACTTCAAGCCCTATAACAGCTTCATAACTATTCATCTTTCAACTCCATTTTCTAGCAAGGCGGGGATGCGCTTGTGCCAATCTGTAGATTGCTGGTAGATATGTGCAGCCCTTAGCAGTGCATCTTCAGCAAACATATCCCCCTGAAACTGCAAGCCCACAGGGAGATTATCCTCCCCAAACCCGCACGGAACGGTTATCCCGCAAGAGCCGTTTAAGTTTAAGAGAACGGTGAAGAGGTCGTTGAGATACATCTCCATAGCGGAGATAGTCTTATCGCCGAAACGGAACGCCACCCCTGCAGAGACAGGACCCACAATTAGATCGCACTTCTTAAATGCGGCGTCATAATCTTTACGGATAAGCCTCCTTATCCGCATAGCGCGGCGGTAATACTCTTCATACTGCCCCTCTAAGAGGATGTAAGTGCCCAGTATGATCCGTTTTTTCACCTCTGGACCGAAACCTTCCCGCCGTGTAATGCTATACATCTCTTCAAGCTCCGCTATATTTGCACGATGCCCATATTTTACCCCGTCATATTTTGCCAGATTGCTAGCGGCTTCCGCATTGGCGATCATCTGATACACAGGCAACCCTTTTGCTGCAAGCGGAAAATCAACGTTTACAATCTCCGCCCCCAGCTTTTCGCAATCTTTCAGGGCGTTCTCTACAGCAGCTTTCAGCCCAGGCGCCAGATCAGAGAGGTGCCCTTCAGGAAGCCCTAATCTTACCCCCTTTAAGCTATCCCCCGCTCTTTGCAAATTAGCGTAAAAATCTGTCTTGCTAGGTGCGGAAGTGGAATCCATAGGATCGTTCAACCCAAGAACATCCATAACAAAGGCGGCGTCTTCCACACTGTTTGTGATAGGGCCGAGTTGATCAAGGCTGGAGGCATAGCTGACAACGCCGAAACGGGAGACCCGACCATATGTGGGTTTTAGCCCTGTTACGCCGCAAAAACCCGCCGGCTGGCGGATAGAGCCGCCTGTATCGCTGGATATGGCAACGGGGGTGAGCCTAGCAGCCACCGCAGAGGCGGAACCGCTGCTAGAACCGCCGGGCACCCGCGAATAATCCCACGGATTGACGGTCTTCTGAAAATATGAGGACTCGCCTGAACTTCCCATAGCATATTGGTCCATATTGAGTTTACCTAGCGATATATACCCCGCCTCCCTCATATTCTTTGCAGCTGTGGCGTCAAATGGGGAGATAAACCCTTCCAACATCTTTGAGGCGCAGGTTGTGGGCATATCGGAGGTTACGATAAGGTCTTTCAGAGCGCACGGCAACCCTGCTGATCTGGGGAGCTTTTCCCCCTTTGCCCGCCTATCGTCTATCTGCTCTGCTCTTTTAAGGGCGCTCTCTGCATCTTTATAGAGGTATGCAAGGAGTTTTCCGTCAAAACGTTCAATACGGTCAATATAAAAAGCTATCAACTCTCTGCTGGAGAGCTCTTTTCGTTCAAGGAGGGCAGAAAGCTCCGCTAAAGTTAGACCTAATATATTATCCATAGCTCTATTGCCCTTCAATTATCTTAGGAACTCGGAAATGCCCGCGATCTATATACTTGCTTGCAGCCAACGCTTCGCTCTGCGTGAGGGAGGCTCCGACAACATCTTCACGTTCAGGCGTGCCTTCGTCAAGGTTTGGAGAGTACATCGGCTCAACCCCTGCAACATCTACCTCTTTAAGCATAGCGGCATATTCCACAATATCGTTGAGATCGGAGGTAAACTTCTTTACTTCTGCGGCATCCAGCTTAATTTTAGCTAGATCAGCCACATACATTATATCTTTTTCGCTGATCATCAGTTAGAAAACTCCTTGTCAATAAAAAAACACCCGATTAAGTTAGAGGCATTATAAGCAAACTAACTAAAAGTTCAAGAGATTTAATCTATCGGTTGTTGTATAACTTCCAGCACCTCTTTTGCGGCGTTTTTCATAGCTGAGCGGTTGGTGAACATATCTTTTAAGGGAGCTAACGCTTCGCGGTGCATAGCGCTCTCTCTTAGCATCTCTCTCGTCTTTTTTACAAGATTTTCAGGGGTGCACTCCCTCCCTTTCACCTCTGGAGCAGCCTCTCTGCCTAAGATTATATTTGGAAGCCCTATCATACGGAGCTTTGTGAGGGCTTTTATGATAATTACATCAATGGCGGGCGCTTTATAGAGGATAATCATAGGAGTTCCTAAGATTCCTGCCTCTAAAGTGGCAGTTCCTGAGCATATCCATATTATATCTGAATGCTTAAATATGTTAGGCGCCTCCCCCTCAACGATGGTTATATTTAACCCATAGCTTTTAGGGATATAGCTTTTAATAAGCTCTTCAGATATACAGTTCGCTCTAGCCAAGATAAAGTTTGCCTTAAAGCCTTCATCTTTAAGCGTTTTGGCGGCGGCGGCGATTACGGGCATAAGGTAGTTTATCTCCCTATGGCGGCTGCCTGGAGCGAGGGCTATTATCGGCTCATCTAGCGGTAGGGAGAATTTGCGGCAAAAATCCTCTCTTGTTGCAACCTCATCCAGCCTAGCAGCCGCAGGGTGCCCTATATAGACGGCGTTTACCCCCTCTTTTTTCAGCAGAGGTTCTTCAAATGGGAGCAGGCAGAGCACCTTGTCAAAGAATTTTGCTAGAATTTTCACCCGTGAGTAGCGCCATATCCAGACCTGAGGCGCGCTGAATTGTATAATTGGGATATTATACTTTTTAACCTTTTGTGCAAAGCGGAGGTTAAAAGATGTATAATCTATCAGGAGGATGACGTCAGGCTTTTCCTGCGCTACATGCTGCTCTAAACGTTTAGAGAGCCTAAAAAAGAATATTAGCTTTTTAACCGCATCTATAAAGCCTATAACAGCAAGTTCAGAAACAGAGGCAAATTGAAACTGCCCCAACTTGGCAAGGGCAACGCCTCCAGCGCCTGAAAGCGAAACAGTGCAAGGGGAAGCGGCGGCTATTATTTCGCCGACAAGGTTAGCCGCGTGAATATCCCCTGAAGGTTCGCCTGCTATTATAAAGAGTTTAATTGAGCGCATATAATTTAAGGTTCACAAACACAAAAGCCCACCGGCAAAAGTCCAACATAGACCAACCCGATGGGCTTCTTCTATTATTCTAGGAGCTGCTATACTACCATCATCATTATCGGCGGAAGAACTTTAAGCGCAAAACAACGCCACTATAACCTTCCCCTTATGGAACACATTCACCTTCGCTTACAACATGTCCAAAGCTAATTGGGAGCCCCTCAACATAAACTTCGTCTTCTATCCCTGTATCAACCTCTTTCAAGGTAAATTTATAATCAACAATATAATCAAGCGTCAGGTTAGGACCGCCGTAAAATGCGTTAAATATTGCATCTATCTGATTGCCGCTAAGAAGGTGAATGGGAAGATCCGCATTGTAGGAGATAGTGGCGTCTGAGAAATCGGTAGGATAAAGCGAGGTGATAGTGTCGCTCTTATAAACCGAGATAACGGGAGCGCCCGCTGTAACAGGGGTAATCTTGCGCTCTGTCTGGATAATAACCACCCTAGATAGCGTTCCGTTATAGCTGGGGTTCTTAAAGACGTCAAACCTTACCTGCTGCACAAGATTGGTCTGATTGACCGCAATAACGCAGGCGGGGGATGTGCCGGTCGATGTATATAGATCATACACGCCTGCCGGATTGCCAGAGGGTGAGGCGATCACCTGAACAGTTCCAAGAGAAGCCTTCTCATCCATACCATCATCGCAAGCCCAAACAAAAACAGCAAAAACAGATAAAAGCGCCAAGGTTATCTTTCTCATAAACAGTTCCCTTTATATCTAAAAACTTATTGAATTATATAGCACATTTTAATAAATTTCCACAACAAAAAAGCTAAAACAGGTAAGTTAAGATACTACCCTATTTTTTTTATTTCTGCAAATTTTTTTTGCAGAAAAAATTGCACGGTTAAATTTTTCAGAATTCCCTTTACAGATGGGGTGCATACCGGTATACTTTCACATATAGGGGTTGGTTGGGGAGTTATTATGTTAAACTCTATAAATTCTGCATCGTCGGCTTTAAGGGCTTATACAGAGGTGTTAAACACCTCTGCCCGCAATGTAGCCAATATCAATACCGAAGGGTATACCCCCCAGAGAACGCGGCTTTCAGAGGGCAGCAGCGGGGTTAGAGCAACGGTGGAGAGCGTCCCTCGCACTGTAAACACTGTAAACAATGTAAACAATGTAAGCAAGGTTGATTACGCCTCCGAAGCTGTAGAGCAGATTATCTCCCTTAGAGCTTTTGAAGCCAATGCCTCCGTGATTCGCACCGCCGATGAGATGCTCGGCTCATTAATAAATATTATAACATAACTCTGTGCAACGTGCTCATAGGAATAGAACTATTACCCTTTCAGAGCAGGAGAGGAAAAATCTTAGAGAGAGGCTTTTGTTTCCTAGAGACCCTCTCGCCCTTGCTGATATCCTCAATAAAACGGTCTGCGCTGATCTCTTTGATATTTTAGATAAACTTCCTGCAAACTTTGTTGATCTATTAATAATTGACCCTCCATATAATCTGAATAAAAATTTTAATGGGTTTAACTTTTCAAAAAAGGGTGATGAAGAGTATTTAGAGTATCTGCACGGATGGTTTCCTAAAATCCTTAAAACATTAAAACCGGATGGATCTCTATATATCTGCGGGGATTGGAAGAGCACATTTTGCTTATATTGCATTATGAGAGAGCGCCTAATAATACGAAATAGGATAATATGGCAGCGCGAGAAAGGAAGGGGCGCAAAGAGCAATTGGAAAAATACATCAGAAGATATCTGGTTTGCAACCTCAGGTGAAGAGTATTATTTCGATGTGCAAGCGGTAAAGCAGAAGCGGCGGGTAATAGCGCCTTATAAGCAGGATGGTAAGCCTAAGGATTGGCAAGAGACCGAAGAGGGAAATTTCAGATTGACGCATCCCAGCAATTTTTGGGATGATATCTCTGTTCCGTATTGGTCCATGCCTGAAAATACAGACCACCCCGCGCAGAAACCTGAAAAACTTATAGCAAAACTCATTTTAGCAAGCTGCCCTGAAGGCGGGATCGTTTTAGACCCTTTTCTAGGTTCAGGAACAACTTCAGCAACGGCAAAAAAATTAGGACGTAATTATGTGGGGATAGAGATAAATGAAGAATACTGCTGTTTGGCGGAGAAACGCATCTTAGCGGCGGATATGGATAAGAGTATACAAGGGTATGCAGGAGGAGTCTTTTGGGAGAGAAATACACTGAATTCACAGAAAAAGAGGGAGGTTTGCCGCCATTAACCTTAGATAAGCAGAGCAGGTATTATCTTCCGCACTCCACCACCTGTTTTATCTGCGGAGCTAAGAACGAGGTAGGCTTAAAGTGCAGATTTTATGCGGATGATAGAGGGGCAGTTCATTTAGAGCCTATAATAAGCCGAAAATATGCAGGCTTCGCCGATGTTATTCACGGCGGGATACAGACCGCTATATTAGACGAAGCTATGGGGTGGTGCGGTTTTACCCAGACTGAAACAAGAGAGCTCTTTTTTACAAGAGAGCTGAATGTTAAATTTAAGAGAAACGCTCCCCCTCTAACCCCACTCTTCCTTGAGGCTTCTCTAACAGATGTTCGACGGGGGTTTTACCACAGCCAAGCAAAGATATTAGATGAGAGCGGCGCTCTTTTAACCCTTGCAAGCGGAATATTTGTTCCTATCCCTAAGGCTATGATGGCGCAAGTGAATAACCAACTTCTCTTCATAGATGACGGGCGGCGGTACCTCCCAAAGGCGATGCAAGTCTGCAAACCTAGAGGGAGCGTTGATTGAGGAGATTTAGCCGTTTTTCGCCCGTTTAACCATTAACCGTTCAGCAAGGCGATTTCAGCTGTGAGCAGTTCGTAAAGCTTGCGCAGCTCTTGTTCGGTAAGTGTTATCCCTTTGCCCATATCCGAGTGTTCAGCATCCCAATCTCGAATATCATACTTTGGTTCTCTGCCGTTCCAACTGACGCGGTTAAACTCCTTGCACCACCCTTTGCTGCCTTCAGAGATAACCCCCAGTTGGTTGATTATTTCAAACTTAAAATCATCTTTTCTTGCCGCCATAAACCTTTCTCCTATTTTTTACAGCTATTTTATACCATAAATTAGAATGATGCAAACCGACTTAAAATATGTTATGATCTCGCTAGTTTGTTTATTTGGGGAGTGTATGAGCTTAGAAGAGCCGAAATTTAACCCTGTAAGAACGGAGGATGCGCGCTGTATTGACTGGTCTAAAACTCCGCTCGTGCCCGCTGTAGTGCAAGAGCAGAGCGGGGCGGTTCTCATGCTCGCCTATGTAAGTGAGGAGGCGTTTAATCTCACCATCTCTAAAGGGTATGCCCACTATTTCTCCCGCTCGCGGAATAAACTCTGGCTAAAGGGCGAAACTAGCGGCAATCTTCAAAGAGTAATTGAGGTTAGGGTGGATTGCGACAATGATGCTCTTTTATATATAGTCTCTCAAGAAGGCAGCGGCGCCTGCCACACAGGCGAATACACCTGTTTTTATAGAAAAGTTTGGGAAGCCTAGATGCCTGGTAGATACTTAGGGCTTGATTTAGGCGCTTTCACAATAAAAGGCGTCGAGGTTGCAGAAAAGAAGAAAGAGATAACTTTATCCAATGCGTATATCTTGCCTAGCGTGCCTGAACTCTTTATGGAAGGGCTTATCGGGGATTTTGCCGAAGCAAGCGAGCAGGTGTTGTCGCTAATTGAGTCGGGAGGCTTTGTAAAAAAGAAGGTCGCCCTCTCCATTAAAGGCGAATCTACGCGAACAAGGATGGCGCGAGTGCCTTTCACAGATAAGAACCGTCTGCAACGTGATCTGATGTTCATAGCAGAGCAGTATATGCAGGTTGATCTAGAAAGCTACTCTGTGGATTATGATATAATCCAGACAGACGCCGCTATAGCGCAAGCGCGGATAGCCTTTGCAGCCGCCCCTAAAGATGCGCTTTCGGATTACGACTCTATAATAAAATCCTCAAATTTAGAGGTGGGGATTATCGACATGGAGAGCTACGCCCTTTGCAACCTCTATGAGGCTTTGCAATACCCTGCAAGCGATACTTCGCTAATACTGCATACAGGGCACACCTCAAACCTTATCATCTTTATCGATTATGGGAAGTTCTCTTATCAAGAGGCGAGCATCTTCGGGGGAAAACATGCCAACTCCCTCCTTGCAAATATGGCTAATCTACCCGATGATGACACTATTAACACCCTCAAGGCGGACCCGAACCGCTCTTCAGAGGCGGCTAATATCACAAATATCCTAACCACCCACTATATGAACGATCTTTACGGCGATATTGAAAAGATCGTCAGCAAATACACCCTGCTCGGCGGGAAGATGCCTGTTAGAGGCTATCTGTCGGGTGGGGCAGTCTCCCTTGTGGGCTTAAAAGAGAGGTTGGAGGCGGAGATGAAGATAAAATTTTCCATAATGAACCCTGCAGACAAGCTAAAGATTGAATCAAGCGTAGCTTTGCAGCTGCTTGAAACTAGACCCGCCGTATTAAATGTGGCAATAGGATTGGCATTAAGAGATGAATAAACTTTTACTAACCTCTATACTAATACTCTTCCTCTATTCATGTTATGCGCCGCCTCCAGGAGTTTTCCCGATAATTGAAGAGGATACCGCCGTAAAAAAAGTCAAGATTCTTGCGGTCGGTTCAGAGAGCCATAAGAAGAACCACCGCCTAAATATATCTTTTACGCAAACGATGCCGCCCGCAATATCGGCAGATGGAGACTACCTTCTGATAACCTTCAGAGAACAACTCGTTATCCCCCAGCAGATAGGCAGAACGCTCGCTGCCTCGCCATTTCCGTGCAGCTACCAAGCAAGCGGTGAAAAAAGCACCCTCCGTTTTCGATGCTCAAAAGATGTTGTTGCAGTATATCCAGAGAGCACAGAAGTTATGGTGGATATAATCGCCCGCAAACAATAGATATTCTCTATAAATCAGGCGGTAAAAGCGTTCTCAATATGCGTAATGGCGCCGTCATCAATGGAGATTACATCAAAGCGGCACGGCGGGGTTGAGGAAAGGGTGTTGAGATACACCTGTGCAGTTC
This sequence comes from Deferribacteraceae bacterium, assembly GCA_031276055.1. GTDB lineage: Bacteria > Chrysiogenota > Deferribacteres > Deferribacterales > JAISNW01 > JAISNW01. The sequence goes on from JAISNW010000052.1 coordinate 9,955, forward strand.
GGATTATCCGCCTCTTCTTTAATCCGCGGACAGCTTCATACCCCTTCCCAAAAAGTTCTCCAACACGTCTTTTAACCTCTATAAACACCAATATATTGTCAATCTCCGCTATTATATCCACCTCTCCCGCAAAAGAACGGTAGTTGCAGCAGATGATCTTATACCCTTTCTTCTTCAGGTAATCAGCTGCAAGTTTTTCACCCGCCTTGCCGAAGAAGAGCCTAAACACCCTTTTCCGCCTCAAAATTCCTTAAAAATGAGAGGCGGTGGAACGGAGTAACCCCATTTTCTTTTAGAGCTTCATAATGGGCTTTAGTTGCATACCCTTTATGACGGGCAAAACCGTAATTAGGAAAGAGCCCATCAAGGTTTTCCAAAAGGGAGTCTCTATAAACCTTCGCCACTATAGAGGCGCACGCCACTTCAAAATATTCGTCATCCGCTTTGAAAGGGTGAATATAAGCAACGGGAAGGTTATTGAGTTTGACGGCGTCTATTATGATGAAGTTGTAAAAGGCGGTAATCTGCGCTATGCTAATGTGCATTGCCTGTTTTGTAGAGGCGGCGATCCCTATCTTATCTATAATCTTGCTGCATACAAGACCGATCCCTATGCTTAGAGCGTTTTTGCGGATGTCTGCTGCAAGAAGAGCGCGCTTTTTAGGGGAGAGCTTTTTTGAATCTCTAACATCTCTATTGAAGTAATCTTTTGGGAGAACCACCGCAGCAGCAGCTACAGGACCTGCGAGAGAACCTCTGCCCACCTCGTCTACACCGCAAATCCTCATACCGTTATAGGCGGCTGTCATTACTCTTTTTCTCTGCTAGAAGGCGGGAAATAGTGTCAATAAAAGGCTCTAACCCCTCTCCTGTTTTGGCGGAGAGAGGAAGAATCTCTATCTTAGAGTTAATCTGTAAGAGGGCATCGCGGCATCTATCAGGGTTAAAGTCCAGATACGGCAGGAGGTCTATCTTACTCAAGATAAAAAAATCAGCATGTAAAAAGATAATAGGGTATTTGGCGGGTTTGTCATCGCCTTCTGCGGTTGAAAGCAGAACGAAGGTGTAATCTTCCCCTAAGTCATAGCTTGCAGTGCATACAAGGTTGCCTACATTTTCAATTATCAGAAGTTCAACATCATCCGCCAACTTTGGAATAATCCGCTCGATGTCAAGCGCTTCAAGGTGGCAGGCATCCCAAGTTTCTATCTGGAAGGCGTCTATCCCAAGCCGCCTAAGGCGGAGGGCGTCATTTTCAGTTCTCAAGTCCCCCTCAATTACAGCGAGCCTATGCCGTTTATTGAGGATAGGCAGCGCCTTCTCTAGCAGTGTGGTCTTGCCGCTACCGGGAGAGGACACTAGATTAAGCGCTAAGATAGAGCGGAGCTTAAAATATTCCCGCAGCCTCTTTGCGATCTCATCATTTTTTGAGAGCACCTTCTGGTTTATTTCCAATCTTTGCATAGAGTCAAAGATAGCAAAAAAGCAGCGGGTATGCAACTAAGCTCTCAAGATACTTTAAAATAATAACGCCGCCGCCTCGTCAAAAGGGGTATATAATATTGTTCTTTGGATGGTGGAGTATGAGGTGGTATCATAAAATATTAATAGCAATTGCTGTTATCGTTCTGCTCGGACTGGTTGTAATGTTTCTTTGGAATGCTTTAGCGCCTGAACTGTTTGGTCTTGACAAGATCACTTACGGGCAGGCAGTAGGGCTCTTCTTGCTCTGCCGCCTCCTCTTCGGCGGACATAACCACGACCATAAACATAGCAGCGATTGGCATAAAAATGCTCGAAATTATAGACCGCGGCTGTGCAATTGGTTAGCTAAAGACCGCAATTGGCAGGAAGGCGGGCAAGTTGAAGAAGTTGAAAAAGTTGAAAAAGTTGAAGGAGTTGACAATCCAACAAGAGGGGCAAAAGGGGGCGTTGACTAATATATGCCGGCGGGCGAGGTATTCAAAGAGAAGAGCGGCGAACTCCTCCGTTTCATACGAAGGAGGGTCCGCACCGAAGAAGATGCGGAGGATATATTGCAAGAGGTGTTTTATCAATTTTATAGAGCGATAAACCTTCTCACCCCCATTGAAAATATATCCGCGTGGCTTTATAAAGCCGCCCGCAATAAGATAATAGACTTATGGCGGAAGAAGAAAGATATCCCTATATCTGATCTTCTAAAAATTGAATATACAGACAGCGCCATAACCGACATCATAAACGATCCATATGCAGAACTTCTCTCTACCTTCTATACCCCAGAAGATGAATACGACAAAGAGCTCTTTTGGGCCAGCTTAGAAGAGGCGTTGGACAAGCTCCCTCAAAATCAGAGGGAAGTTTTTGAGTTGACGGAGTTTGAGGGGGTAACTTTTAAGGAGTTGTCTAAGCAGACGGGAACGCCCATTAATACCCTTCTTTCAAGAAAACACTATGCAGTGATCTCTCTAAGAAAGAGCCTAGTGAAAGAATATGCTGAACTCTTTTCTGATGATAAAAAATTAAGGTGATCTAACGCTCTTTGTGATAATCTGTTGCAATGAAAAAAAATAAGTATATAACCTTTCTCCTTCCGCACCTTATCCCATTTATTCCGAGGATAGCAACAGCCTTTCTCCTTGTTGTGCTTGCTAAACTCTCCAATGTGGGAATCCCCCTTGTTATGAAGAGGATAGTTGATAATTTTGGAGGAGATGCTGCTTATTACACCGTTCCGCTTGCACTTATCCTAGCCTATGGGGGCTTGCGCCTCTTAAACTCTCTCTTTACAGAGCTGCGGGGGGTGATATACGCCAAAGTGACGTATACGACGATCCGCGGGGTGCTCTCCAAGATATTCCGCCACCTGCACGAGATGAGCCTCCGTTTTCATATTGAGCGGCAGATGGGGCGAATCACTAGAGATATAGAGCGCGGTGAGAGGAGCGTTATGATTCTGGCGGATTACGCTGTCTTTTCTATAATCCCCTCACTTATAGAGTGCCTCTTTGCCTTTGCAATACTGCTACATAACTACCACTGGTCGTTTTGCGCTATAGCGTTCTCCGCCCTCGTCTGCTACGCGGTCTTTACCATGTATGTTACCGAATGGCGCACAAAACAACGTAAATTAATGAATGAGTATGAATCAAACGCTTCCGCCGCCGCTGCAGATTCCCTCCTGAACTTCGAAACTGTGAAGTATTTCGGCAATGAGGGGTGGGAAGTTAAGCGGTATAATGAAAAACTTTCTCTCTGGGGGCGGGTGGCTCAGCGCAATGAACAATCTATCTCCCTCTTAAATTTTGGGCAGCAGCTCTTTGTTGCATTGGCGGTGGTTATCCTTTTATATAAGGCGGCAGTTGGGGTTGCAAGCGGTCTTTTAAGTGTGGGCGATCTGGTGCTTGTAAGCACCCTGATGCTTCAGTTATATGCTCCTTTGCACTTTTTGGGGATCATCTATCGGGAGATACGTCAATCTATAGCAGATGTAGAGCGGCTAGTAAACCTCTTTGAACAAGAGCCGGAGATAAAAGACGTTATAGCGCCCTCCCCTATTGAGATCAAGAGCGGCCAGACGCGCTTTGAAGATGTATCGTTTAGCTACAATAACGATAGACAGATATTAAAAAATATCTCCTTTACAATTCCCGCAGGGCGGACAACAGCGGTAGTAGGCCCGTCAGGCGCCGGCAAATCCAGCCTAGCAAGGCTCTTATTCCGTTTCTATGATGTTGCAGGCGGGAGGATAACTATAGACGGCGTAGATATAAGAGAGCTGCCTCAAAAAGTTTTAAGAGAGGCTATAGGGATAGTTCCGCAAGATACTGTTCTCTTCAACGATACGTTAGGCTATAATATCCGCTACGGCAAGATAGACGCCTCAGAGGGAGAGGTCGAGCAGGCTGCCCGTTTAGCGCAGCTTTCAGGTTTGTTGGAACTCTTGCCGCAAGGCTGCAACACGGTAGTAGGCGAGCGCGGATTAAAACTCTCGGGCGGAGAAAAACAGAGGGTGGCTATAGCAAGGGCTCTTCTCAAAAAACCAAAGCTCTTTATCTTCGATGAGGCGACATCCTCTCTTGATTCTAACGCCGAAAAGGAGATACAGAAGGCTTTAGATGAAATCTCTATATCAAATACAACCCTAATTATCGCCCATAGGCTATCAACTGTAGTGAATGCAGATGAGATAATTGTTTTAGATAGAGGGGAGATAGTTGAACGCGGCAGGCACGTTGAACTTTTAGAAAGAGGCGGAATATACGCGAAGATGTGGAGGCTGCAGCAAGCGGATCAGAGCGTATGAGAGGGGAATTATGGAGCAAACTCAACCTTTACAACTGTTCCCGCGCCTTCGGAGCTTTCAATGGAGAGTTTTGCGCCTAATTTTTGTGCGGCGTGTTTAACTATAGCTAAGCCTAAACCTGTTCCGCCGCTTTCGCGGGAGCGGGCTTTATCCACCCTGTAAAAGCGTTCAAAGATTCTCCCCAAATCTTTTTGGGGTATCCCTATCCCTGTATCTATAACGCTTAATGTTCTCCCTTCAAGCGCCACCGTGACGCTGCCGCCGTTTACATTGTATTGAACGGCGTTGTTGCAAAGATTGCTTACAAGTTGAATCAGCGCCTCTCTTTCAGCCTCAACGCTAAAAGCTTCTCCCGCGGTTTTTAGGGTTATATTTCTCTCTTGAGCGGTTATTTCAAGCCTCTTTAGAGAGAGTTCAGCTATCTCTAAAAGATTGATCAGCTCTGTTGGGCGCTCATCTTCCCCATTTTCAAGTTCTGATAATTTTATTATGTCCGATATTAGGGTGATAAGCCTAAGCGCCTCTCTATGAATTATCTCCCCGAACTCACGCGGATCGCCTTTACCCGCTGCTAAAAGCTCTGAATAGCCCGATATGGAGGTTAAAGGGGTTTTAAGCTCGTGTGAAACATTAGCGGTGAATTCCCGCCGCATCTTTTCAGCTTTTACCTGCTCTGTAACATCTCTAAGGATGCATATCGCCCCCGCCATCTCATTGTCATACAAGACAGGGCTTGCGTGGATGGATATTATGCGCCCATTCACCTTTGCATCCACATTGTGTTCTTCGCCTGCAAAGGCGCGTTTTACAGCTTTTAGGAGCTTTTTATCCCGCATAAAGTAGATAAGATCAAGCCCTGCACAGTCCCGCTCGGTTTCTCCCATAAGTTTGAAAGCCGCAGGATTAATAAGGATTATCTTTCCTAATATATCTAAAATGATCATCCCTTCGCTCATCCCCCCTAATATTGTCTCTGTTTCCCGCCGCTTTACTGCTAATTCCTCCATCTTGCGCTCTAACTCCCCATGTTTTTCTCTGATAAGAAGCATCACTGGAGCAAGCTCCGGATAAACCGGTTCAGAGCGGGGATCAAATGTTAGAAAGAAGTTCTCCATAGGGTTTACCGTTCTATTGGTGAGGTACCCTGAGAACCAGACGGCGGAAGCGAAGAATACAAGAGCTAAAAGCACAGAATACGGCAAGGTGTCAACTATTAGGGCGTGCACGCTGTCAACCTCAGTGGAAACTCTCAGAACAGTTCCATCACTTCTTGAGAGGGCGTAATAATAATACAGTGTATCTGTAGAGAGGGTGTCTGACTTGCGGCTGAAAAAGCCGCTGCCGGAGTCAAGGGCTTTTCTGATCTCGGGCCGCTCTCTATGGTTATCCATACTAGAAGGCTTCGCATGAGAATCCGCTATTACTGCGCCGTCTGCACCTATGATAGTCACC
>JAISNW010000071.1 GCA_031276055.1 Deferribacteraceae bacterium
GAAACAGTGGGCTGATTATGCAGATAAGTTCTCTGTGCTCTTAATGGGGATGATCCTTGTAAACTTTATAAAGTATGAAGAGCACGGCACAGTTTACTGGCTGCCTATGGCGTTTCTCATCTTTATACTCGGCTTTGCTGCAAATAAGTGCATAAGACCGCTCTTCTTTTTATCTATGTTGATTATATTTATCCTGATTTCCGGATATTTTATAGGAATATAAATTATGAATATAAACGTTTCTGAAAGGGAGGTTGTCCTCTCAAATGAGTTGGGCTTTCATGCGCGCGCTGCTGCGCTCTTTGTTAAATACGCCAGCATGTATGACTCCGAAATCCGCATTCAGAAAGATGACGTCGAGGTAAACGGGAAGAGTATTATGGGGATTCTCATGCTTGCAATGCCTAAAGGTGAGAGTTTCATTATCCGCGCACTAGGCGCAGATGCTGAAGAGGCTGTGGAGGAGCTTAGCGCTCTAGTCACCAGTAGGTTTGGAGAGGCAATCTAATATGCGCATCCCATTGGCTTTAGTTATCTGCTTTATTTATTCAGCGCCAGCCTTCGCTAAAGAGTGGGATAGCTGTTATAAGAGCTATGCAGAATTTTACGGCGTTGATTACCGCATCCTTTTAAGCATCGCATTGGTGGAGAGCGGCAACTACCCTTACACCATAAACTTAGGCGGGAAAGCCTATAAATATAACGATAAAGAGGCGGCGCTGGCTGCATTGAAAAATCTTGATGCAGAAGGGAGCTACGATCTAGGGCTTATGCAGGTAAACTCCGCATGGTTCAGAGCAAACGATGTCCCTTTTGAACTAGCTTTTGATCCCTGCTTTAATATAAAGTTCGGCGCGTATATCCTTGCACTTGAGATATATGCAGCTAGAGGGGATCTCACAGAGGCGGTAAAACGTTATCACTCCCCATATAAGAGGTGGCAGGATAAATATATAGCTAAAATCCTAAATCAGTATAATAAACTGCAAGGAAAAAAATAAGGGGATTTGCTAATCTTTATCCTTGTAAAAACCGCAAAACATGCTATATAGGAAAGGTTCTTTTACAAAAAATAATTGGAGAATAAATAATGTTTTCAGCTATAGCGTTTGCACAGGAGGCAGCTCCGCAAGCTGCGGCGGGAGGGCTTAATTCTATTGCAGGAATGGCTCCGATACTGCTCTTAGTTGCGGTCTTCTACTTTCTTATGATTAGACCTCAACAGAAAAAACAGCGCCAGTTAAACGAAACAATCAACTCTCTAAAACCAGGTGATAGAATCATTACCACCAGCGGTTTTAAGGCAACAGTGGATTCGCTTATTGATGCAAACACATTCCTTATAAATTTAGGGAGCGGCTCAAATATGAAGGTAGAGATCCACCGCAGCGGGATAGCAGGTAAAGAACAGGTAAACACTGGTAAAAGTTGATGAACAGAAAGTTCCGCTGGCTGATTATTGTTATAGCTTTAGCCCTCTCCCTATTCTTTATGCTCCCCTTAGACAAAAAGATACGTTTAGGGCTTGATCTGCAAGGGGGGATGCATGTGGTATTAGGGGTTGACACTGAAGCCGCCGTTTCCACCCGCATCGAAACGATGGTTTATCAGATAAGAACAGAGCTCCAAAAGGGCGGAACGCCTTTCGCCTATGTTCAGAAGAGCGAGCCTTATTCAATAAATATAGGCTTGTCCCCAGAGAGCGACAAGGCAAAGATCAACGAGGTTGTCCGCTCTTTCGGTTTAAGCGGGGGCAGCCAGAGCGGGGATGTTGCTGTATATACCCTTGAAAGTTCTGAAATAACTAAGATACGCGATAATGCGGTGCTTCAGGCGTTAGAGGTGGTGCGCAACCGTATAGATAAGTTCGGGGTTAGTGAACCGCTCGTTCAGAAGCAGGGAAGAGACCAGATACTTGTGCAGCTGCCTGGCGTGACTGATCCTGATAGGGCGATAAACCTTATCGGGCAGACCGCCCAATTAAAGTTTTATCTAGTTGACAGCGCCGTTACGCAAGAAGATATCTTAGCAGGGCGCATCCCATTTGACTGCATAGTCTTAAATCTAAGAGAGACAAACAGAACCACAGGCGAACTTATCAGAACGATTCCAGTGGCGTTAAAGCGGGATGTTCTCTTGACGGGAGAAAACCTAGCGGATGCAGGGGTGGTTTTTTCAGGAACAGGCGAGGCGCAGGTCTCTTTTGCTTTTGATCGCGCGGGCACAAGGCTCTTTGCGGATATTACCACCCGCAATGTAGGAAAACAGCTTGCCATAGTTTTAGATGACACCGTTTACTCTGCTCCAAACATTCAAGAGCCCATAACCGGCGGGCAGGGGGTTATTACAGGAAGTTTTACTCCAGAAACAGCCTCTGATCTATCGATAGTTCTAAAGGCAGGGAGTCTGCCTGCACCTGTTACTATCTATGAAAACCGCACTGTAGGACCCTCTCTAGGTCAAGAGTCTATAGACAGCGGGGTTAAAGCCTGTATAGTTGGGCTTGCCTTAATAGTTGTCTTTATGTCGATATATTACCGCGTAAGCGGGCTGGTGGCGAACTTTGGGCTTATATGTAATTTTACAGTGCTTTTAGGGATATTCTGTCTGATTGGAGCAACTCTAACTCTCCCTGGAATAGCAGGGATCATCCTAACGCTTGGCATCGCCGTTGACTCTAACGTTTTAATCTTTGAACGGGTTAGAGAGGAAGTCCGCAACAAGCGAACTGTCT
>JAISNW010000096.1 GCA_031276055.1 Deferribacteraceae bacterium
GTAACACTTATTTCTAAAGGTTTTCGCTCAGACTTTTGACTATGAAAAGCCCCATAAAGTTGATATAAGATAGCTAAAGTTAGAATTTATTTATAAAATGAAGATATGTCCATTGAAGAAATTTACAGCATGATAAGAAAGTTGGGTGGGGTTGAGCCATCCATATTTGAAAATTTTTATCAGGAGATCCTTGCCGCCCCCTTAAACCTTACCGCTATTACAGCTAGAGGCGATTTTTTTCTTAAACATATCCTTGACAGCATCTATATCTTTAATCTTAGGCAGATAGAGTTTAAGAGGATGGTCGATATAGGAAGCGGCGGCGGGTTTCCTGGCATCCCTATAGCTGCTGTATATCCTGAAAGGGAGATTTACCTAGTGGAAAGTATTTCAAAAAAGTGTCGCTTTTTGGAAAGTTGTGCATTAAAATTATCGCTAAGAAACCTACATATCTTAAACTGTAGGGCAGAACATATAGATAAATACAATGATAGTGTGTTTGATCTAATCACCTCTAGGGGAGTTGGATCTGTTAGAGATATATTGCACGCCACCTTGCATATAGCAGCTAAAAATACTGTGTGGCTTATGTATAAGGGTGAGCGCGCGGAGCAGGAAGTTGCTCAAGCAAGCGATATTATGAAAAAGAGGGGTATAAAAAGTGAGATTATCCGTATTGAAGAACCGATTACGCGAACTTATCTTTTTTTGCGTTATAGCTAACCTTGCCATTGGGTGTGCAGGGAAGGCGCCTGTGCGGCCAACCCCGATAAAGCAGCCGACAGTTGAACGTTTTGCACCGGAACCGTTTATTATTAAAACTCCTGCAGCGGGCGATTTTGACACACTTAGAAAGTATCTTCGCTCTACAGATAAAAGTATAGCTCATTCAGCGGGGATAATTTTAGGCTACTATTATATGAGAGCAGAGGATTATTGGAATACTGAGCTTCTCTTCAGAAGGTATTACAGCGCCAGTATTCTGCCCGCCTATATGCAGAAATTAGGCGAGCTATGGCAGATGGATTTTGCGTTGAATAAGAGGGAATTCCCCGCTGCAGAACGTTGGGCGGAGAAGGTGAAAGTCGGTTTAGATAATAAAGAACGCATCCGCGCCCTTGAAACATACTGCCTTATAAATAAGCTGGAGCCTGTCGGCGGCAGCCCTTATTCTTGCGTTATTGAGCGCATAGAAAACGCAAAAGTTGACGCCCAGATGCAGATACCCGCCTTTAACAGCGGAGATTATACATATAGGCGCGGAAGCGGTGCGTTAAACATCCTCGTGGTAAGCTCTAATAATATCCAAGATGCAAGCGGCGGCGTCTACTTTTATGCAAAACGGAATCCTGGCTTTGAACATAAGGTTCGTCTATCTAAAACCCCAAAAGAAGGCGATTGGGATTTTGTAATTGATATAGATAAAAGCTATCTAGGGTTGAGGGGCTACGGATTATTGTTCTCTGCAAATTTGGAGGAGTATCTTGCAAGATTTACCGAATATGTAGACTTGCCTTGTAAAAGGCTGCTCATCGGAGTAAATAGAACGCTTAGAACCGCGGCGCAAACCCTTGCTGCAATGTTGACAGAGGGTGGGGTGGAGACGGTTATCCTTGATGTTAGGGAGAACGCCCTCATAAGAGACTCCCTTGTTAAATGGGAGGATGCTGCATTTTGTGCTCTAGGTGCAGGCTCGGAGGCGGAGATGACTAACTTTATCCCTAAAGTCCGCCAATATGTTGTCCGCAGCGACCAGAGAGTTTACGTTTTAGAGGATGCCTTCAGCGGTCAGCAGTTAGGGGAAAACTATCGGACATATTTTTATTCAACTCGCTTTTTCCCAATTTTTGATCTCTACTTCAGCGATGAAGTGAGCGTTTTTGCCGATGAATATCAAGAATTTTCGGGGTTGGAGCTCAATTATGCATCCCTATTGGGATATGAAATAATGCACTTTATTCACTCCAATGTTACAGGGAAAGATACGGGAGAGCCCTATTTTACAGGTATTATCGGGTTTTATGAGGATCGAGTCCGTAGAGAGTTAAAAGGCTACTTTGTAAACAATAGAGGGGTTGTTGATACTCTGAATGTGCGTCTGCCTCCCTTACCCGATGAAGAAGAAGGCGGAATAGGCGGCGAATAGAGCGGTTTCATCGTTGCTCAGCGCCGCCTGCCTGCATTGACAGCTGCCATGCTATGAGCTTTTCAATCAACTGATAACGTTTATATACCTTGAGTTTATCTTCTGCCAGCTCTTTAGGCGGCGCTAGGTTCAGTTCATCCGCCCACTCTCTGAACTCCCCTATCCTATAGGCGTAAGCTCCAACCTTATCAAAAACGACGCCGGGATAATACCCAAAACAGAACGGACTGTCTTTATCTTCCGCTAAAAGATCGCAGCCGAGTGAGTAATAGTAGGTGTTGGGGAGGCTGGTATTGTAAAGGGTAGGCCATATATCTTTATGGCTTGCAGGGGTTAGCGGATCAAAGGCGGCGTATCGCCTATATTCTGTAGGAATATATAGGTAGAACGGCACTGCCCAGCCTAACACAGTTTCAGTAGGATCAGGGTAGCCCACCCCTCGTATATTATGATCCCCTGTGACAGCAATTACAATCCGCCCCCGCAATGCGCTCTGTTTTATATCTGTTAAAAAAACGCCTAGAGAGTTGTTTACATATTTTAGAGTGTTAAAAACATTGACAACTCCCTTTTCACCGTCCGCTAGATTTGAAAGACGTTTTAGCTCTGCTTTGCTTATCTTAATAGGGGAAGGTGTAAAACTTTTCGGGTAGATGTAAGGCGGGTGGAATGTGGTGGAGAGGGCTAAAATTAAGAGGCGTTCCCCAACTTCATCAGCTTTAATGAGCCGCTCTTTAATATATCTAAGCATATACTCATCAGGTACTCCCCACGCTGATAGTTGAGCCTCTGGAAAGAGTTTTTGCAGAGTGCTCTGTTCGACAAATTCATTAACGCCCTGTTTTGGAAGGAAGTTGTTTAGATTCCGCCAAGAACCGCTCCCTGACGTTACGAACACAACTTTATACCCGCTTTTGATATAAGGTTTTAACATATTGCTTGTAAAATCATAGCCTTGCAAGGGGGATTGGCTTATACTGTCGGTTGGGCTTAAAAGCAAGAGTCGTGTTAGAGAATCCAATGTTCCGCTGCCTTCAGCGGTAAATAGTCGGAAGAGATAATCCTCCTGCCAGTGGCTTCTCAACTCTCCTAATAGATCCCGCTCCTTATCGTCAAAATTTAATAGGTGAGTTCCCATGCTCTCCATAACAAGCAAGACAACGTGCGGCTTTTCTTCAACTATAGGCGGAAAGCTGCGAGAAACGGTTTCAAAGATTGACAGTTCAGGCGGTTTTTCCTCTCCAAAAAACTCGTTTATAACCCCGCCTATCTCCCCCCAATCTTGAGTTATCCCAAAATTTCTCTTATAGCTCTTATAATGTTTCAACGCCCAGTCAAAAGCCATAAAAGCATTTGGAGTTAGGGCGTTGAGCAGAGCCAGATCCGAAACTTGGGCGTTGTTCTGCCTAAGGGGGAAAAGCCCTGCAGAGCCCCTTGAACCCACAAAGATAAGCCCCGCCAAAATGATTAAGAACGCCGCCTTCACCTTTATTGACGAGGGGTTAAAGCTAAATTTGGCGCACTTATCAGCCCAAAATTTGTATAGTTTATAAAAAGCAAATGCCAGAGCTGTTGAGAATACAGCTATCTTTATTATCGGGTATTCATGCCATATTGTTTTTATGATTGCTGAAGTGTCGTCGTCTACAAGCCCGAAGATAAATACATCTATAGAGCGGTTGTAGGTGTTGAAATAAAAGATAGCAACTATAGAGGAAAAGGTAAAGATTAGGGATGTAAAAACCGCTATATATGGGTAGGCTGCTGTAAAAACGCCGAAACTCTTATGACGGACAGCAAGAAAACCCGCCAATATCAGAAAGAAAGAGCAGGCATATACAGCTGTGCGGATGTCAAAGCGCAAACCTATATAGAACATCTTAAACAGATCGCCCATATACCCTGCAAGCAGATCAGTTGTTGCATGTTTCAGCAGGAGATAAAGCCTCGGCGCGCACTGAATAACAAGGGCGGCAAAAAAGGGGAGGATGAGAAGGGCAGCCGCCCTTGTAAAGCGGATGAACCATACATCAAACGCCGCTTTCTGAGGTTTCGGCATAATTTAGAACTTTTTCCTTATCTTTCTTTTCTCTAAAGGTTTGCGCTTTCTCTTCAGATTTTTCAGCATTATCTGATATTTTTCAGGCAGCGCTGCAACAAGAGAATCTCCAGGAACTATATATTTCAACGGTTGGTTGATATATTCTTCGATGGCGGGCAGCATATAAGCATCATCCTCTGCGGCAAAACAGATAGATTTGCCTTTCGCCCCCGCCCGCCCTGTGCGCCCTATGCGGTGGACATAATCTTCAGGATCAAGAGGGAGGGTGAAGTTAAAGACCGCCTCTATCCCTTCCACATGGATGCCCCGCCCAGCCACATCGGTTGCGACCAGAATATTAATCTTTCCGTTGCGGAGGTTCTCCAGAGTTTTAATCCGTTTAGACTGCTGAACGTCCCCCGTTAGCATCCCGCAAGAGAAGTTGCAGGCGGTAAGCTGCTCTGCAAGGCGGTTGACCTGATCTTTACGGTTGGCGAAGATTATCCCCCTTGTGAGGTTCATCTCAACAAGGAGGTTTATTAGGAGGGTGAGTTTATCCTCACTGCTTATAATATACGCCAACTGCTCCACATCTGCGCTTGTAACCTGTTCAGGTTCTATCTCCACTTGGATGGGGGCGTTTGTCCACATGGATGCTAAACGTAAAATCTCTTGAGGGAGGGTGGCGGAAAAGAGCATAGTCTGCCGTTCACCTTTGGGGGGGGTGGCGTCTATTATACGGCGGATGTCAGGCAAAAAGCCCATATCGAGCATCCTATCCGCCTCATCAAGAACGAGAATCTCCACCCTGTCAAGGCGGAGCAGACGTTGTTTATAATAGTCTAAGAGCCGACCAGGTGTAGCGATAATCATATCTAGGTAGTCATCTAGTGCGTTCTGCTGCACTTCATAATCTATCCCGCCGAATATTGCCAAAGTGCGGGGGTTGCAGAACTGCCCTAATTCATCAGCATCTTTTTTAATCTGAAGCACCAACTCCCGCGTTGGCGCCATAACAAGAGCCCGCGGCGCCCCAATAAGACGGGCTTTAGCGGGGCGGTTTTTCATCAGGTGTTGAAATATAGTTAGAACAAAAGCTGCAGTCTTGCCTGTTCCTGTTTGAGCCCGCCCTGTAACATCAACCCCTTTTAACGAGTGGGGGAGAATCTGCGACTGTATCTCGGTGGCATATTGAAAGCCTATAGCATTCACAGCCCTTAAAAGCGGCGGGATAATCCCTAAATCTATAAAGCGGTTCTTCCCTTCCAGCTGCGGCGGGGTTTCAACCTCCCACGCCTCGGGGGTAAAATCTTCAATTAGGGGGGTGGAGAGCTTAATTTTAGCAGGCTTTGGACTGCGCTCTACAGCCTTCATCGGCTTAATGGGGGTAGGTGGAGTGGATCGCCCTTTTGCTCCCTTCATTCTAAACTCTTTTGCACTAGCTGGAGCGGTGGATGTCCTTTTAGCGGGTTGGGGTGGAACTCGGGATGAAACTTGGGGTGGAATTCTGGGAGGAATTTGCTGGGGTTTAACCCCCTCTTGTTTAGGCGGCTTCTCCTGTATCTCTCTCACCCTGATGCTCTGCTTTGCGGCAGGGCTTCCAAACAGTTTCTTTACAATCTCCAAAATCTTCATCTATACTCCGTAATTATCCCTAAAGGGTTGATTTAAGCGGTGTGTATGTGCTAAAATGCGGCGCTTTTACTGTTTATCACTTGCATATAATCGGCAAAAAAGCAAGACTATTTGGTGATGTAGTATTTTAAGAGCTTTTATTGATGTTGGCAAGAGGATTGCAGAAAAAATATAACAGGGATTAAATATATAAATATAAATACATATTATGTGGGTCTTGATTTTTAGCTAAAGATCAACTAGAGTAAATTTCAAAAGACAGAGTATGAATACTTCGCTTTGAACTAAGGGAATAAAAATGAATATTGTCTCTCTGTTTAGTGGTGCTGGTGGTCTAGATTTGGGACTAATTCACGCGGGTAACACTGTTATTTGGGCTAATGATATTGATAAAGATGCAACTGCGACTTACCGTAAAAATATTGGCAACCATATTGTTTGTGCTGATATTAAGGATATTCGCCTTGATGATATACCAAATTCAGAAGTGATAGTCGCAGGTTTTCCCTGTCAAGGGTTTTCACAAGCCAACCTATTACGAACGACCAATGATGGGCGGAATTTGCTTTATAAATTTTTTTACATGGCTATCAAAACCAAACAACCAGAGTTTTTTATTGCTGAAAATGTGCGAGGAATTTTAAGTTTAGGTGGTGGTGCAATAATCAAACAGATTGTTTCGGACTTTGAGGACGCGGGATATGTTGTAAATGTTACGCTTGTCAATCTAGCGGACTATGGCGTTCCGCAGACACGACAGAGGGTTTTTATAATTGGACAACGTGTTGATATCGGAGAAAAAATGTATTTTCGGTTTCCCCAAAAAACTCATGGTAAAGATGGTAAGCCACAAGCATGGGTTTCAATTCAAACTGCCCTTGAACATTATATTGATCCTGATAAACCTAACAATTATCTCAATCATATTTACTCGTCATATAAAGTTGAATTTAGGAATTTTACGGGTCACAGGGCAACAGATCGCAATAAGCCATCACCGACTATACTTGCACGTGGAAACGGCAAGGGCGGCGTATGCGCTATACCTCATTATAACGGCAAAAGGAGATTAACTATTCGTGAAAGTGCGACAATACAGACCTTTCCAGAATATTTTGAGTTTATTGGACAGATGAATTCTTGCTATCGTCAAATTGGAAATGCTGTTCCCGTGATGTTTGCGGAAATACTCGGGCAAGAATTAGTAAGACTACAATGTGAAGTGTTATGAATGTAGTGTCTTTATTCAGTGGGGCGGGCGGCCTTGATCTCGGTTTTAAAATGGCAGGGCATAATATTATATGGGCAAATGATTTATGTAGAGATTCTGTCGAAACATATCGCATAAACTTAGGTAATCATATTGTTTGCGGAGATATTTGCACTATCAATGAAAAAGATGTGCCTGATTGTGATATAATTATTGGTGGATTTCCTTGCCAAGGCTTTTCAATTGCTAATATGAAACGTAACTCTGAAGATGAACGCAACCAATTATATAAGCAATTGATACGTATTATTAATGCTAAACAACCAAAATTTTTCCTCGCTGAAAACGTTAAAGGTATTTTTAGTCTTGCTAAAGGCACGGTGTTAAAGATGATCCTCGGAGATTTTGAGAATATTGGTTATAGGGTTCAAACGAAAATTCTTAACGCTGCTGACTACGGTGTTCCACAATTACGGCAACGCTTATTTATTGTTGGTATCCGCAATAATATTGATCATTCGTTTGTTTACCCTCTACCCACACATAGCGCAAATGGAGTTAACAACTTACCGCAATGGATAAGTGTTGGAGAAACACTCTCAACTCTCCCAGACCCTAAAGAATCTAACAACATTTTAAATCATGACTATTCAAAATACAAGTTGCGCTTTAACGGATATATAGGTCACAGAATGATTGACCCGCTGAAACCAGCTCCTACGGTTACGGCAAGAGGTGATAGTAAGGGTGGTGTTGTTGTCCTTCATCATCCGAACAATAAACGTCGTATGTCTTGTAGGGAACTCGCTCTTGTTCAAAGTTTTCCTATCAATTATGCTTTCTGCGGTACGCGTTCGTCTATTTATAGGCAAATTGGAAATGCCGTACCACCACTATTGGCATACGCAATAGCAAAGCAATTTAATGCTTATACAGGGGTTTAGTATGTTGCCGCAAAACTTTATTCCAAAACCTCCATTCCTAAATTTCAAATGGAAATGGGCAAGTCTGCAATGTACTGAAGGATTAAATGATCCTGTTGTTTTGCTTGGTGTTCTTTTCCGTATGCGAAAGCTAGAGTCATTAGGATTAAAATATAGTTCAGAAGAATTTGCTAACGAACTTCGTGAACTTTCCAATGACATTAAGGATTCTATCGGGGTTGACCTCGAGCGGAGAACGGGTGAACGTAATATTATCCGCAATTCAGGTCAATATTGGAGAGCACTAGGGTTGTTAGCAGATGGCGATCGCTCTGGTAAAATCCGCTTGACTGATTTTGGCAGACGCATTGCCGACCATGATATTTCTCAAACCGAGTTTGCAGCTATAACGATACAAACATTTAAACTTCCAAATCCACAGATACAAAATCTGGCTGAGTGCCAACAATGGATAAATAATGGGATTGTTATCTATCCTTTACGCTTGTTGCTTTCTATTCTACGTGAACTTCAAGGTAAACAGCAAGGTTACATTACCACGGAAGAACTAATACGAATAATAATTCCATTATCAGCACATAAGGCAAAAATTGAAGACTATGTGAATTTTATTCTTTGGTTTAGAATTGGGCAAATCACTTTAATTGGATGGAAAAATTATATCACAAGAAGCAATGATTTGCGTATTGCAAGAGAATATCTACTCTTTTTATCAAACTATGGTTACGTAATCCGTAATGAGGCGGATACTAGAATGAACGAACAGTATCTATATAATTATGATCTCGATTCTGAGATTGAAGCAATCCTTGCAGATCAACCCAAGGACGAATCACTACAACAAGCTGTTGAGCGAATTCGTATAATAGATGTTGTTGCTGATATTGAAAGAAAACGTGTTGAGGCGCAAAGAATAAGCCGTCCAAATCAAGCACGTTTCCGTAAGGATGTCCTTACAGCATACAAGCGATGTGTTATCACGAATGTGACTATGCCAGAAGTCCTTGAAGCGGCACACATCAAACCATTTAAATATAAAGGGGAGGATTGTGTTGCAAACGGATTCGCTATGCGTATGGATATTCATTTACTCTTTGACTCGGGACACTTACGTATTTCGCAACATGGTGATGTTCAATTATCAACTCGCGCACGAATGGATTATGGGGCGATTATACCGCCGCATATATATTTACCTGAATTCACCAGTCGTGAAGCATTACAATGGAGGTGGGATAATTACAATGGACTGTAAACTAAAAACGTTATAAAGAAAATCAAGCTATAACTATAACTGTAGATTGACATTTGTTAGAATGCTTGAACTAAAAAATTTAATTACTGTATCAACGCAGTGATTTGAGGGGTTGCGAGAAAATTGTATCAAACAACTTTAACTAGGGAGTTCTCATTTCACGGTGTAGGTTTGCACTGCGGGCGGGATATCTCGGTCGTGGTTTCTCCTGCAGCGGAGAATATGGGGATAGTATTTGCGCGAAGCGATGTAAAAAACTCCCCCTATGTGCGCACAACCGCTTTTAATGTAACCTCAACTCAACTTGCAACCACTATCTCCTGCGGAGATTTCCCTATATCCACTATAGAGCACCTCCTCTCTGCACTCTATGGGCTTGGGATTGACAACGCTAAGATAAGCGTAGAGGGGGCGGAGATCCCCATCCTTGATGGGAGCTCTCAACCGATAGCAGAGATGATAAAAGACGCAGGGATCACGCCTCAAAGGGCAAAGCGTAAATATCTTAAAG
>JAISNW010000108.1 GCA_031276055.1 Deferribacteraceae bacterium
ACAAGAGAATTTCGGCGTTGAGCTGAAACGGTTAAATCTTCCAATCGGGCTTAGAGACACGGATGCTTTTATAGAAACGCTTATTAAGGCAGGAGGGGCGCTTACCGAACGCTTGCAGAGGCAGCGCAGCCGTTATCTTGATGCTATGGCGGATTCCCATAAATATAACTCCGATGCCCGTGCTGCTATCTTTGGAGAGCCGGATTTTGTTTTCTCCATGTGCCGCCTCTTATCTGAAAATGGAGCTTTTACAGCTCTAGCTGCAACAGGTTCGGAGTGCAAGGGGTTTGAGTCTGCCATCCAGTCGGAGGTAGAGGCAAATAAAAGCTATTATCTCAATGAAGAACCAGTTATTATTGACGAAGCGGATTTCAGCGATATAGAGAACCTCTTGAAAGAAAAAGGGGTAAACCTTTTAGTCGGCAGCTCCGATGCAAGACGTTTAGAGCAAACATATCATATCCCCCTTGTGCGCGCCGCGTTCCCTGTGCACGACCATGTCGGCGGGCAGAGGGTGAGAACACTAGGCTATGAAGGGAGTTTAACCCTCCTTGATAGGATTACAAACTCCCTTTTAAGCGCAACTGAGCATACCTATAGGGCAGAGCTTTATAATAGCTATTACCCCGCTAAATTAACCAAAAATACAGAAAATCCTAAAGCCTCTGGAAGCTCTCTTTCAGCTATCCACCCCTGCTTTAATGGGTGCGGTTCAAACTATGCCCGGCTGCACCTCCCTGTTGCCAAAAGGTGCAATCTAAAGTGCAACTACTGCCTTCGCAAGTATGACTGCCCCAATGAGAGCAGGCCGGGTATCACCTCCCGCGTTTTAAGCCCCGAGGAAGCTCTTGATAGGTATCTAACTGCAAGAGATAAAGTTGACAACCTTACAGTTGTTGGAATAGCCGGACCAGGTGATGCCCTTGCTGATTTTGAAAAGACTAAGAGAACCTTGACGTTGATTAGAGAGATAGATGAAAATATTGTATTCTGCATCTCCACCAACGGCTTATTTTTGCCGTATTATGCAGATGAGCTTGCAAAGCTGAGGGCAACGCATATTACTGTAACAGTAAATGCGGTGGAGCCCGCCATCGGTGCAAAGATATATGAGAATGTAGCCTTTATGGGGGCAAGCTATCATGGCGAGACTGGAGCGGCTCTACTTATGGCAAACCAGTTTGCAGGGATAAGCCGCCTAAAAGAGCTAGGGATAGTCTGCAAGGTAAATACTGTTGTGCTGAAAGGGATAAATGATGAGCATATCCCTGCTGTAGCAAAAAAAGTTAGGGAGCTCGGTGCAGAGCTTCAAAATATAATGCAGCTGATCCCTGTGAAAGGCAGCGCCTTTGAAAACACCCCCCTTGTAAGCAATATGGAGATACTTAAACTTAGGAAAGTGTGCAGCGCCGCCATCCCGCAGATGAACCACTGCCGGCAGTGCAGGGCGGACGCTCTAGGCACGTTGGATAACGATATTTCGCGAACATTCTGGTGGAGTGAAGAGTTAGAAAAAGAGGCTGCTGAAGACGCCTTTGAAAGCCATGAACTGCTCTTGTTTGCTGTTTCCTCTAAAGGCGGGGTTTTAGTGGATCAACACTTTGGACACACAGAAGAGTTTTATATCTATGAATATAATAGATCAGAGGTGCGTTTTAGAGAGAAGAGGAGCGTTTATAAATATTGCGGCGGCAAAACCGATTGCGATGATCAGGAAGATAAGATTAATCTAATTCTAAACGCCCTAGACGGCTGCAAATATCTTCTCTGTATGAGAATAGGCGAGAACCCTAAAAGAAGATTAGAACAGATGGGGATACAAACATTTATAACCTATGATAGAATCGAAAGCGCTGTCAAGGAGGCTGTAAAAACTATCGGCGGGGTAGAACGGAAAGCTCTCTGTCGGGTAGGGGATCAGAAGTAATATTAAACGGAACAAAAAAGCCGCAAATGGGAAATTCTCGGGCGGCTGCCAATTTATCTTCACACAAAATAATTGCCAATTTCCTTATTTACTACTATACTCCCCCATGCACTTTCAGAGAGTTAAAGGTTTTCAAGATATATACGGAGAGCAGGTTGCATATTATAGGCAAGCCTGCGCTATTGCAAAAGAGTTGTTCACCCTCTTTCATGTAGAGGAGCTTAACACGCCGATCCTTGAAAAAAGCGAGATATTTAACCGCAGTATAGGCGAAAATACCGATATTGTGGAAAAAGAGATGTTCTCTTTTTTAGATAGAGACGGAAGCACCCTCTGTCTGCGTCCAGAGGGCACTGCAGGGGCGTTGCGGGCGTATATAGACAACGGCTGCCCTAAAGAGTTGGAAAGGTTGTATTATCTTGGGGCGATGTTTAGAAGGGAAAATCCGCAAAAGGGGCGTTTCCGCCAATTTACACAGATAGGGGTGGAGTTTATAGGCAGCTCCTCCCCTTTTACTGATGCTGAAGTTATCTCCCTGTTTGATAACTTTTTTAATAAGGTTGGGCTTTCTAAGATTGCACACCTAGAGATAAACTCTGTTGGGTGCGCTGATTGCCGCCGAAAATATTATGAAAAGTTGACAGCTTATCTAACCCCTTTCAGAGAGGAGCTTTGCGGAGATTGCACCCGCCGCTTGTTAAAGAACCCCCTAAGAGTTTTTGACTGCAAAAACCCTAAGTGCGCTAATATTATAAACGGCGCGCCCCTTATCTTAGACAACCTATGCGATATGTGCGAAAAACAGTTTGAAGAGGTAAAAAAATACCTAGAGATTTTCAAAGTTGATTACACCTTAAATCCCCGCATGGTGCGGGGGCTTGATTATTATACCAGAACTGCCTTTGAAATGACGACGGATAGGCTTGGCGCCGCCTCTGCCTTAGGGGGAGGGGGGAGGTATGACAAGTTGATAAGCATCCTCGGCGGCCCTGATATAAGCGGCGTGGGCTTTGCTATAGGGCTTGATCGGGTTATTGCCCTCATGATGGAAGAAAATTTTGCAATTGAAAAACGTGTCCCTGACATCTACATCATTACCTTTCCTGATACCTTTGAACAGGGGGCGGCGCTCTTAGCAGAAGTCCGCAAGGCGGGCTTTTATGCTATTATGGAGTATGAAATAAGCGGCGTAAAGGCGCAGATGAAGAGGGCAAACCGTTCGAAGGCGCGTTATGCCGCTATCTTAGGTGAAGATGAGCTTAAAGAGAACAAGATTTCTCTAAAAGATATGCAAACTTCTACACAACAGATTATAAATCTTACACAGCTTTTTAACTTTTTACGGAGCAATTAATGTTAGCATCTATGGGGGATTGGAGACGCACTCACTCTTGCGGGGAGTTGACAGAGAAAGATACAGATAAGGCGGTGCTGCTTATGGGGTGGGTGGCGCACCGTAGAGACCACGGCGGGGTAATATTTGTTGATCTGCGGGATAGAAAAGGGATTACACAGGTTGTCTTCAATGAAACAGCGCCTATAGCTCAAGCGGCGGCGGATGCTCTCAGAAATGAATATGTTATAGCTGTTAAAGGGCGAGTCTCGCTGCGCCCAGAGGGGATGATAAATGAAAACTTACCCACAGGGAAGATTGAGATTATAACTTCTGACGTTCGCATATTAAATACATCGCAAACCCCCCCCTTCCTTTTAGATGAATATGACCGCTCTTCAGAGGATATCCGCCTAAAACACCGTTACCTTGATTTGCGGCGCGCCGTTATGCAAAAAAACCTCTCCACCCGCCATAATATTATCCGCATCATCCGTGAATACCTAAATTCAAGAGATTTTCTTGACATAGAAACCCCATTTCTAACTGTAAGCACCCCTGAGGGCGCTAGAGATTATCTGGTGCCGAGCCGTATAAACCCAGGCGCGTTTTACGCCCTCCCCCAATCTCCGCAGCAGTTTAAGCAGCTATTCATGGTTGGGGGGTTAGAAAGATACTATCAGGTTGTCCGCTGTTTTAGAGATGAGGATCTTAGAGCGGATCGCCAGCCTGAATTCACCCAATTGGATATTGAAATGAGTTTTATTGGGCGCGATGATATAGTCGCCCTCATAGA
>JAISNW010000127.1 GCA_031276055.1 Deferribacteraceae bacterium
AAAGAGCTCTTCATGATACTCTCTTTTTAACGCCACCCTGTCAAACATCTCCCCTATAGGTTCACTTACCTCTCCCCCCGCGTAATGCCAAGTGGTTAAACGTTGAGGATCGCACAAAAGCTCAGAAGCGGTATATGTCTGAAATTTTACAGCATCCGCTCCCGCCTCAACCGCCGCATCTATCATCTTTAAGGCGGTCTGCTTATCTCCATTATGGTTTGCGCCTGCTTCAGCGATAATATAGCTTTTGCTCGTGCGTGTAATCTGCCGCCCGTCAATTATCATTGAACGCCTCCGATAGGACAATGGATTGGTTTCTATCAGAACCTAGCGAGATCACGCAGTATTCAACGTCTAAAAACTCTTTAATAAAAGCTAGGTAATCACGAGCTTGTTTAGGCAGATCGTCAAAACGGGCTATCCCTGTAAGCGGCTGAGTCCACCCCTTAAAACTTTTATAAACAGGTTCAGCTTTTTCAAGGGTAGATACGGCGGCTGGGAATCGAGCGCTCTCTTCACCGTCTATACGATAAGCTGTGCAGACTTTGATCTCATCGATCCCGCTTAGAACATCCAGTTTAGTTAGGGCAATGTGTGTAATTCCATTAACCGTAACAGCATATTTAAGAGCGGCTAGGTCAATGTAACCGCACCTTCGGGCTCTACCGGTGGTGGCTCCAAACTCTTTACCCGCCGCCCTAAGCGCATCGCCAAGCTCCCCTTTAAGCTCTGTAGGGAACGCTCCAGAGCCCACGCGGGTGCAATAAGCCTTCGCCACGCCGATGATCTTTGAAAAGTGCATAGGCGATACGCCGCTGCCGACTGCGGCTCCCCCTGAGGAACCGTTGCTGGAGGTTACAAACGGGTAAGTCCCAAAATCTAAATCGAGCATAGCGCCTTGCGCCCCTTCCAGAAGGAGTTTCTTTCCACCTTTCAGAGCGGCGTTTGCAAGGTATACTGTATCTGCAATGAACGGCCGCAGCCTTTTGCCGTATTCATAATATTCATCTATTATACCTTGTGCATCTATAGTTTCAGAGTTGTATAGGTTCTCTGCCAAGATATTGTATTGCACAACATTTGCCCTTACAACAGTTTCAAGGGCGGCTCTATCCAATAAGTCCCCCACTCTAAGCCCGCTGCGGTTGGCTTTATCTGTATATGCAGGACCTATCCCTAAACCTGTTGTGCCTATCTTGGCGCTTCCCGCTCTATCTTCTTTTAATCTATCGATCAACACATGATAAGGGAATATCAGGTGCGCCCTATCGCTTATAAAAAAACGATCCTTAAAGCTAATCCCCCTATTTTCAAGCCCTTCTATCTCTTTTAATAGGGCTTTGGGATCAACCACAACCCCATTTCCTATAAGGTTAGCGACGCCTTTATGGATTATCCCTGACGGTACAAGGTGCAGTATATAAGAATGACCATCCGCTAAAACTGTATGCCCCGCATTATGCCCGCCCTGATAGCGCATAACTATATCCGCACTAGGCGCGTACATATCTACTATCTTCCCTTTCCCCTCATCTCCCCACTGGCTTCCTAAAACCACCGAACACGGCATCTATATACCCCTTTTACCTTATCAGATTTTTAACATCTGCAAACTCCAAGTGGCGGGCGAGCTCCCCTTCATCGTATACAGAAACAACAACAGCTCCGCTCTGTCTAAGCTCTTGAGCCTTCTTAAAATTATTCAGCACCAGATAGTCAACTGCAATCCGCTCTCCAACATATCCTGAAACATCCGCCAACTCCTCTAAATAGAGGGAAAACCCGCACGCATTTATATCTAAGTTAAAGCTGTTCATCAGAGAATCGTAGCGCCCACCCGCCCCAAGCAAAACACCGCTCCGTCTATGAAAGAGCTCAAAGGTAAGCCCAGTGTAGTAGCCTAAAGCCCGCAGCTGCGCTAGATCAAAGAGGATATTTTCTTCAGGCAGCCCCAACTCGATAAGCTCTGAAAAGACGGCGCTTATATGCTCTATCCGAGAAGACAGCTCTTGATCAAATGCAGATAGCTTTTTTAGCTTTTCTAAAGCCTTCGCGCCCCCAAAAAGAATCGGCAGCTCATGTATAAGGGGGGATAAACTCTCCAACTTTGCTAATTTTAACTTTGATGCAAACTCTCCCCTTCTGTATAACTTCTTCTGTTTTAATATATCAAAATATTCATCCGCATATTCTCCTAAGAGAGCGCGGATGCGGGCAAGATAAGCGGCATCGCCTATAAGAAGAGAGTATTCCGCCTGCGAAAGGCGGGCGGCGTTTGTTATAAGCAGGAGGAGTTCTTTGTCGCCTTCGCTTTCAGGAGCGCCGTAAAGTTCACAACCTAGTTGATGCTTCTCCGCCTTAGCGCCGTGTTGAATATCTGCATTGCGGAAGACTGCCCCCCCATATGAGAGGCGGATAGGCAGCGGAAAAGCCCCCCTATACCCCGCCGCTAGACGCGACGCTTGCGGAGTAAAATCAGGGCGTAAAACCAAGAGCCGCCCTGTAGAAATATCAGTGAAAGAGATCAAAGTTTCATCAAGGAACTGTTGTTTGTGGGTATTCAACACAGAATAATACTCATAAACAGGGAGGGTTATCTCATTATATCCATACTGCCTAAAGAGAGTGCGTAAATTTTGCTCTATCTTGTTTCTCAGCGCTGTCCGCTCTGGAGCAGAACCAAACCCCGCCCCTGTTAATAAAGCCATCGTAAACCCCAAAATAAACAACTTAGCATACTAGCAGAAAAATCTTTGAATATACATATAAATATTACTATTTATCATTTTTTACAACTTAGCGCCACTTTAGGCGCATCTGATTACTTTACTTTGATCATTCTCCGCTTTTTTTGCTTGATTTACAGCGGGGTTTAGGATACTTTTTAGCAGCAGCAAGCAGGAGAGATATAAGATGATGAAGCTCAGAGTTAAGGTAAACGGCGTCGATTTTGATGTTGAGGTGGAGCATATAGAGGATAATAGGCAGCAGCATCTGCATCAAACCCCTGTTTACACCCCACCGCCCGCTGCAACGCGTCCAACCGCTGCAGCCGCCCCAACACCGCCTGCAGCGCCTACCGCGAATGGGCTTAGCTCGCCTGTATCAGGCACAGTGCTTGATATAAAGTGCAATGTAGGCGATAAAGTGAAACCTGGTGATCCGCTCGTTATAATAGATTCTATGAAGATGGAAACCACTGTTCCAGCTGATAGGGAAGGGGTAGTTGCCCGAATCGGTGTGCAGAAGGGAGAAGCGGTGCGGGAAGGGCAGCTTCTCATAGCATTTTCTTAGACCTCTTAGGCAGCAACTCTGATGAATGTTTTATATAACTTCTTTGAATCGGGCGCTTTTTTCAACCTAAGCTGGGGCAATATCCTCATGATTGTTGTGGGGATAATCTTTATCACCTTGGCGATACGGAAGAATTATGAGCCGCTCCTTTTAGTTCCGATAGGTTTTGGCATCCTCATGGGGAATATCCCCCTCTCACCGGAGGTTAAGATTGGGGTATACGACGAAGGCAGCGTTATGTGGACGCTCTACAGAGGGGTGGTTAATGGGTGGTATCCTCCCCTTATATTTTTGGGGGTGGGGGCTCTGACAGATTTTTCCGCCATGCTCTCTAAGCCGCGTTTAATAATATTAGGGGCAGCCGCACAGTTGGGGATATTTACAACCTTTATCTTTGGAATAGCCTTAGGTTTTCCGCAAGATACAGCGGCGGCGATCAGTATAATAGGCGGGGCGGACGGTCCTACATCAATATACCTTGCATCTAAATTAGCGCCTGAATATCTGGGGGCTATCGCTATTGCTGCATACTCCTATATGGCGTTGATCCCCGTTATTCAACCCCCAATAGTGCGCCTTCTTACCACAAAGAAAGAGCGGATGATCCGCATGAAACCCACAAAACCTGTAAGCAAGGAGCTTAGGATAGCTTTTCCGATAATAGGCTTTATCCTCACAGCCGCTATAGCTCCAGAGGCTATAACGCTCTTAGGGATGCTCTTTTTCGGCAACCTCCTAAAAGAGTGCGGTGTTACAGATAGGTTAGGCAATACCGCTAAAACCGCCATGATCGATATCGTCACCATCCTTTTAGGCTTAACAGTAGGTGCATCCACCAATGCGGCGCACTTTTTAACCCCTGTATCTATTAAGATATTTATTATGGGCGCGTGCGCCTTCGCCTTCTCTACAGCGGGCGGGGTGATCTTTGCAAAGATTATGAACCTCTTCTTAAAGGAGAAGATAAACCCTATAATAGGGGCGGCAGGAGTTTCGGCGGTTCCTGCTGCGGCAAGGGTCAGCCAGATGTTAGGGGCAAAGGAAGACCCCACAAACTTCCTCCTTATGCACGCTATGGCGCCTAATGTGGCTGGGATTATAGGCTCTGCGGTAGCGGCGGGGGTATTCTTAGCGGCATTTTAAGGTTCAGCGGCTTTTAGCGGACGGGGTGTATTTTGGAGATTGTTTTACAGCAACTCTTGAACGGGCTGACATTAGGGGGGATATACGCCCTAATTGCACTCGGCTACACTATGATATACGGCGTTGTGAAGCTCATAAACTTTGCCCATGGGGATATATTCATGGCGGGCTCCTTTGTTGGGCTCTTCATCGCTCTAAAAATCTCTGCTAATATCTTTGCAGTGATGTTTGGCGCTCTCCTTTTCTGCGCCGTCTTAGGCTTTTTAACAGAACGCGCCGCATACCGACCGTTAAGAGACGCCAACCCCCGCAATATGATATTCACCGCCGTTTTTGTTCTCGTAATTCTATTTATAGCATTTTTAAGCCAAAATTCTCTAAAGACTCTGTTTGCCTCTCCTAAGATATGGATAGGAACTATCCTCTTTTTAGCTTTTACTATATGGCTTGTCGCCACAGGCGCCAAAAGAGGGGGGCGTAAAGAATCTTCTAGGATTAACGCCCTTATAAGCGCCATCGGGATGTCTATTGTAATATCAAATATGGTGGGGCTGATACACGGTCCGAAAAGGGCTGCATACCCTGAGATAATTAAATTCAGTGAGATAAATATTCTAGGGATCGGTTTTAATGGGCTGCAGATATTTATAATCCTCTCATCCTTCTTTCTAATGGCGGCGCTATATATAATTGTCCATAAAACAAAAGCAGGAACCGCTATGCGCGCGGTATCTCAGAATATGAATGCGGCAAGGCTTATGGGGATAAACCCTAACAAGGTGGTGGGGTTTACCTTTGCATTAGGTTCTGCGCTGGCAGGGGCTGCAGGGGTTCTGGTGGGGATATTCTACACAGTTGCAGATCACACCATGGGCGGGCTTTATGGGTTAAAAGCGTTTGTAGCGGCGGTGCTGGGCGGGATTGGCAGCATTCCAGGCGCTATGCTCGGCGGCTTTGTGCTTGCAATCGCAGAGGTTTTCGGCGTCGGCTTTTTAGACCCTCAACTTAGAGACGCCATCGCATTTGGAATTCTGATAATAATCCTTGTGGCGCGCCCAGCAGGTTTTTTCGGCAGCACTGCTAGAGAGAAGGTATGAGCCAGATTTTCAACAGCTATCTTTTGCAGATTATAACTATCTGTTCTATAAATATAATTATAGTGGCAGGGTTGAACCTTGTAACTGGGGTTACAGGGCAGCTCTCGTTGGGTCATGCGGGTTTTATGAGCGTGGGAGCGTATACAGCCGCTATCTTAATGATGAAGGCGGGGCTCCCTTTCTTTTTCGCCCTAATCGCCGCTGCGGCATCGGCTGCTTTAGCGGGGCTCTGTTTGGGGCTTCCTCTCTTGCGCCTCAGGGGAGACTACCTTGCAATAGCCACTCTAGGCTTCTGCGAAATTGTAAGGGTCGTCTTCTTATACGCCCGCTCGCTTACACGCGGAGCTGTGGGAATATCAGGGATCCCCTATCACACCAGCGTAGGCTTGACTATCATAATAGCAGCCCTCTCGCTTATATTCATGTATAATCTTGAAAACTCCCGCTTTGGGCTTGCTCTAAAAAGTATACGAGAAGACGAATTGGC
This sequence comes from Deferribacteraceae bacterium, assembly GCA_031276055.1. Taxonomy (GTDB): domain Bacteria; phylum Chrysiogenota; class Deferribacteres; order Deferribacterales; family JAISNW01; genus JAISNW01. Next base: position 6,022 of record JAISNW010000127.1, read on the forward strand.
GGCTGAAATGATGGGGATAAATGTAATAAAATATAAGATAATAGCCTTTGCCATAGGTTCAGCGTTCGCAGGGATCGGCGGGGCTCTCTATGCGTGCCGCATGACAATAATAACCCCTGCGGACTTTGGCTTTATGAAATCTATCGAGCAGCTGTGCATGTTGGTTTTAGGAGGGATGGGAAGCCTAATGGGCGTCGTGGTGGGGGTTGTTATCCTTACTGCTGTTCCTGAACTCTTGCGCTTTGCATCGGAATACCGCATGGTGATGTATGGGCTTGTGATGGTTATGATAATGGCATACCGCCCGCAGGGGCTCTTCGGAAAGATAAAGGTGAATATATAATGAAGGATATTTATTGTTTTCAATATAAGATATAACGGTTTTGTTTCCAGTATATTTTTCCAACAGCGCTTTTAACGCCGCTTGCCGCGGAATAAAATAATTATCCTCCAGCATTTTTCAGGCAGAGTAAATGCTGCGATAGGAGCATAACCTGCTTTTTGCAACCAGCATTGCCCCAAAACTTTTCAATTTCGGCAGCTCCAATAGTTTATCCCTTTTTCAAAAGGGAGATTATCCATTGAGCCGACGATGCCGCGCACTCTTTCATGGAGATTCAATTTTTTGGCATTGTCGTTGAAAAGATTTATGAAATCACGACAAAAGTCTAAGCCGATAATATTTCCAGGCTAAATCTGCTGCTTTAATATCTTTATCAAGATTATCCAGAAAAGTTAATGCTTTAATAGTCGTTTCAGAGCTACCTGGACCTTGCCTTTCCAAGCCTATATGAGCCTCTACAATTAGATCAAAAATTGACGGTTTCATCTATTATGCTGATAAAAGACAAATACAAAATAAAGTATATTTCTTACTTTTGCGTCTGTATCAATTACCGCATCGCGCTGATTAACTTTGTAAATAAATTCCCGTTGATATTTAGGGCGTATATTCAATTTCCCATCATAAGCGTATACGCCCTCTTCTTGATTATCGACATATCCTTTTACAAGGTCTCTTATAAGAATTTCGTGAAGTTCAATTTTCATTTATTCGCTCTATTTATTATAGGTTTTCGATGTTTTATTACAACCATATTTTGGATATTCAATTGGATTATATGTCTTATATAAAATTATATCTTCGTGGCGCTTTTTGTGATCAAGATTAGTAAACCACATAATACTACCTTTACTAAAATATTTTATTCCATTTTCTATTTTTATTCTTGATTGAGTTAAAATTTCATAATGTCCAGGAACTTCAAACCATTTTGTTCCTCCATTGTCAATTCCCAACCAGATTACGTTTTCTTTAATATACTTAAAAATTTCTTTATATGAGATTGCATTTAAATCACCAATAATCAAAAATAACTTATTATGAGTTACAATTTGCTCAACATACTCTCTAAAAAGAGAAAATGG
>JAISNW010000222.1 GCA_031276055.1 Deferribacteraceae bacterium
ATCTATCTTTGATAGAAAGTGCGGCGGCATCCCCTCCATCTCTTCTTTTGTTAAACCAGTCGCCCTCTGCATCCTGTCGTTGACGCGCACAACTGTATTGCTCTCATCTGTTATCATTAAAAGGATGGTTTGAGAATCAAGAATCTCCTCAACGAAATCTTTCTCCGCCATTATCTCCAGCGAGTGTTGGTGGATTGTATCACTCATAAGATCAAAGGCGCGTGCTACTGAACCTAACTCATCTATAGAGTTGTCGTTTATCTTAAATCCATAATCCCCCTCTGCAATCCTAGCAGCCGCCTCGCCTAAATCATTCAGGGGGCGGGTAATAGCTTTAGATAGATATAGGGTAAAAAGGAGGATGAACCCCAATATCAGAGCGATATTTTGCAATATCTCAATTCGAAGCGTTCTTAGGGGGGCTAACGCCTCGCTTATGGAAATTTCCGTCACTATCCCCCACTTTATACCGCTTATACCGAGGTTAAGGGGGGCATAGGCGGTAAGGGTGGGTAGGTTTAAGTAATTTGAAGCGTATGCAACTCCGCTTGAGTTTTCATCAAATAGACTGAAGGCGATATTAGGGCTCATCGTCTGAAAGAGTGCGGCTGAATCGTGCTTTGCAGTTAATATCTTCGAGCGCATTGTAGGGTTGATGTTGACTTTATTCTCCATAAAGTAACGGGTGTTTGAGCGTAAAAGCCTGTCTCTGCCCACCAGATAAGTTTCTCCTGTTTGGCCAAGACCGTTGGCATGCCAATCTGTATTTAATATATGGTCAAAAAAAGTTGGGGTTAGTGTTGCAACAATCACCCCTAGCCTAGAATTTTTATCAAATATAGGGGCGGCAACAAATGCAGTAGGAGCGCCCCCTGAACCGAAATAAGAAGAAAAATCAAAAAATTGGGGCACTTCGGAAGGTCCTAAAATCTTGCCAACCTTATATGCGCCGCCTAATGGAGAACTTACCCAAAAGCTCTGCATAAGGTTTGTTCCAAAATCTATATTTAAGTTCGTGGTAAATATAACATTGCCTGTATTGTCTATTATTATTATATCGGTCAACCAATGGTTTTTGCTGAAAGTATTAAAATAACGGGTATTTCTATCCAGCGCCCTTTCAAATGTTGTATTTTTTTCAATATTTAGCGAAAAGTCTGCATCTTGACGGCTTAATATAACCTGACACTGCAATTTTTTTCCTTTTTGGGAGATAGGAAGCAGCATTGAAGGGTCTAAAGCCAGCTCTTTATAGTAATCAATTAGAGCCTCTCTGCAACTTTCCAGCTCAACCTTATCAGTGGTATCGGTGGCATAAAAGGCGCTCTCCAACTCTTGAAAAGCGGCGGTCATATTATAAGTTTTTGAAAAGTAAAAAAGGTCTGAAATCAGCGAATTTATGGCAGTAACAACCTGATCAGCTTTGATGTTGCGGGTTGCCACCAAGCCCGCCCTACGGTGTTCGTCAATTAGCTCTTGAGCGGCAGAATATGAACGGATGCTGACCACTATTGAGGTAATTAACCCTACAAGTGCGAAGGAGAACAACAGCTTAAAACGGATAGTTAGTTTGCGCGTAGGATTAGCGCTCACCGAAAGCTCAAGCCCGCTTTCATTGCCTTCATTTAAGTTATTCTCGGAAGGCGTCTGTTTCAAAATATTCTCCTATTCATCAGGTTTCATCAGGTTTCATCAGGTTTAAGGAGGGGGAATAGTATAACTTCACGGATATTGCGCTTGCCGCAGATAAGCATAACAAAACGGTCTATCCCCATACCTGCACCGGCAGTAGGCGGCAGCCCATATTCCAGAGCGTTTATATAGTCTAAATCCATCCGATGCGCCTCTTCATCTCCTCTATATCTACCTTTCACCTGCTCTGCAAAACGTTCTTTCTGGTCTCTAGGGTCGTTAAGCTCATTAAAACCGTTTACAACCTCAACGCCGCCCGCAAAGAGTTCAAAACGTTCTGTTGTTTGTGGATCATCCTTACAGCTTTTGGCTAGGGGAGATACCTCTTTCGGATAGCCTGTAACAAAAGTAGGTTCAATCAGTTTATGTTCAACAAATGTTTCAAAAACTTCCATTTTAACCTTACCCAGCCCCCAATCAGGTTGAACGTTTGAGCCGTTGGATAAGAGGATGTTTTTAAGAGCATCTATATCTTTGAGCTCATTTTCAGTGATATTGGTATATTTTATGATAGCTTCTTCTAAAGTTAAGCGGGGGAAAGGGGGGTTCAAACTGATCTGTTTCACCTCGCTGTCTGTTTCTAAATATCCCACCGCCTCTTTATTTATCTTTGTAGAGATAATCAAGAAGAACTCCTCGATCATCTGCATTAACCCATGATAGTCATTATATGCCATATACCATTCGAGCATTGTAAATTCAGGGTTATGCCGGACAGATATACCCTCGTTTCTAAAATTTCGGTTGAGTTCAAAAACCCGCTCTATCCCGCCAACCACAAGACGTTTTAGGTAAAGCTCAGGCGCTACTCTTAGATAAAGCTCAAGATTTAATGCGTTGTGGTGGGTAAGAAACGGTTTTGCAGCAGCTCCGCCCGGAATAGGCTGCATCATCGGGGTTTCTACCTCAAGAAAACCTTTAGAATAAAAATACTCCCTGAGCAGTTGAACAATTAGAGAACGTTTGCGGAATACCTCAAGCGAACTTTCATTCATAATAAGATCAAGATAGCGCATACGGTGGCGTTTCTCTACATCTTTCAACCCATGCCACTTTTCAGGCAAGTCCTTTAACGCCTTAGTAAGAAAGGTAAAATTTCTCACCCATACGGTAAGCTCCCCTGTCTTCGTCCTAAAAAGTTCTCCACCGGCGGCTATAAAATCCCCCGTTTCACAGAGCGATAAGATTTCAAAATCTTCTTTTGAGAGGCTGTCTGACTTAAAATAGAGCTGGATCGAACCGGTGCGGTCCTTTATGGTAACAAAAGCGATCTTTCCAAAGGCGCGCAACCCTTTGATTCTACCCGCAACCGTGCACTTGAAACTTCCTTCATGCAACTCTTCGGAGCTTTTATCTGCATAGGCGGCAACAACATCTCCTATATCT
>JAISNW010000003.1 GCA_031276055.1 Deferribacteraceae bacterium
TCCACTAGCTTTTTCACAGCGTCCAGCGAGTTGTCAAACATGGCTTTTTCTTCTTGGTTTAATTCAAAATCTAGTATCTTTTCAGCCCCAGCTTTTCCAAGCACAGCCATAACTCCTAGATAATAGCCGCTCACTCCAAATTCGCCGTTGAGCTGCGCACAAACAGGGAGAACGCGTTTTTCGTCTCTAATAACAGCCTCTGCCATCTGCACAGCGGCGGAAGCGGGGGAATAAAAGGCAGAACCGGTCTTTAAGAGCCGAACAACTTCACCGCCTGCATCTCTTGTGCGGGCGATTATGGCGTCTAAAACTTCTTTCGCTTTCTGATGATCTTTATATTTCTTTGCAAGCTGCTCCACAACAGGAATCCCATAAACATTGGCATAGCGCACAAGGGGGACCATAGTGTCTCCGTGGCCGCCTAAAACTGGAGCATTTATATCTTTTACAGACACCCCAAGCTCCCAAGCGAGAAAAGAGGCAAAACGCGAAGAATCAAGAACCCCCGCCTGTCCAATAACTCTAGAAGCAGGAAAAGCTGTAACTTTTTGAACGAGGGTAACCATCGCATCTAAAGGGTTGGAGATAACTATAACCACTGAATTTGGCGCATAGTTTCTAATATTCTCAGCGACGCCGGAGATAATCTTCGCGTTAGTGGTGAGCAGATCGTCTCGAGACATGCCGGGTTTTCTAGGAACCCCTGCAGTGACAACAACAATATCTGCTCCTGAAATATCTTTATAATCGTTTGTTCCGCTAACCTTGCTGTCAAAACCATCTATACGGGAAGCTTCTGCAATGTCAAGAGCTTTGCCCGCAGGCATATCAGGCGCTATATCAAAGATAACCACATCCCCCAACCGCCTTGCAACAAAGAGCTGCGCCAAAACGCCGCCAATCTGCCCGCCCCCAATAAGGGCAATTTTAGGAACTCCCATAAAGATAAACTCCTTAACTTTTTAATAAGAAAATTCTTACGATCTAGTCTATCAAAAAGTTTAAGCAGGGTAAACAAAAAATTCTTAAAAGATTGGGCGCTCTCCCCCCCTCATTTTTTTAGTGACTTGTTTCTTATAGTGTGTTACCTTCCTAGCCATGTTTGCAAAGGTGATTAGCAGCCATGTGGTGGGCATAGATGGTTTAGGCGTCGACGTAGAGGTTGATATTAACCCCATTGGGCTGCCTGTCTACCTTGTGGTGGGTTTAGCAGAAGGGGCTGCAAGGGAGAGCAAAGAGCGGGTTCGTTCCGCCCTGACTAACCTTGATTACCGCCTTTTTAACCACCCTGTTACAGTTAATCTTGCACCGGCGGACATCAAAAAAATGGGCAGCCACTTTGATCTGCCTATCGCTGTCGGCTTTATCGCCGCTATCTCTAACGATCTCGATATAAAAGACACCCTCTTTCTTGGGGAGCTGTCGCTGGACGGCTCATTGAAAGGAGTATCAGGCGTTCTCTGCATGTGCGATTGGGCAAAGAGCGCGGGCTTAAAACGAGTGGTTCTCCCTGAGGCTAATGCAGAGGAAGCCCTTCTTGTAGAAGGGATCGATATATATCCATTTAAGCACCTCTCTGAAGTTATATCATTCTTAAAAGGCTCTGTTCAACCTCCCCCTGCCTCCCGCACCGATTATTACAGCGATATTCCGGAGTATAAAGAGGATTTTTCTGATGTTAAAGGGCAGTTTGCAGCTAGACGGGCGGCGGAGATTGCTGCTGCAGGCATGCACAATATAATAATGATGGGGGCGCCCGGCTCAGGTAAAACTATGATAGCCCGCAGAATTGTGAGCATCCTTCCGCCTATGAGTATAGAGGAAGCTCTTTTAACCACAAAGGTTCATTCAGTGGCAGGTTTGTTGATGGATCGAGGCTCGCTTATTAAGACTAGACCGTTCATGGCGCCTCACCATACCGCAAGCGATGTGGCGATTGTGGGTGGCGGTTCAAAGGCGATGCCTGGTCATGTGAGCCTAGCCACTAACGGAGTTCTCTTTTTAGATGAGGTTTTGGAATTTAATAGGAGCGTTCTTGAAGTTCTTAGACAGCCATTAGAAGATAGAACGGTCACCATAGCTAGAGCAGGGCGCACCGCTCAATACCCTGCCGAGTTCATGCTTGTAGCTGCTTGCAACCCATGCCCATGCGGTTATTTCGGTGATCGCCGTAAAGAGTGCATCTGTTCTCAACTGCAGGTAGAACGTTATAGAGCTAGGCTCTCTGGACCGCTGATGGATAGGATTGACCTTCATGTTCGGATTCCCTCAACAGATTTCAGCGATCTAAAGAGCAGTAAAGCAGGCGAGCGCTCCGCTGATATCCGCTCAAGGGTTATAGCGGCGCATGAAGCGCAGAAGGCGCGTTATATGGGAATGGGGGTGCACTTTAACTCCCGTATGCCTGAAAAGATGTTGAGGCATAAGGTGGCAGACGCCGCCCTCAACACCCTTGAAGGCGCTATGCGTAAACTCTCCTTCTCTGCACGAGCCTATGGTAAAACTTTGAGGGTGGCAAGAACTATAGCAGATCTGGCGATGAGCGAGTATGTAACCGAGGTTCATATGGCTGAAGCCATCCAGTATAGAGGGCTTTTGTAGAAATTATGAGGGCGCTCTTCTTTCTGCAAGGCTATTTCGGAGAGCAGATCGCCGCCTTAATAGAGCCGTTGGAACCTATAATATACACATATTCCGCTGCCGTTGCCCGAAAGCACCACAAACCGTTTTTGCGGGAAAAATGCCGCTATATAAAAGAGACCCGTTATGAAAGTGAGAAGATCAGGATAGCTAAAGATGACATTGTCTTTTGCGGCGGGTGGACAAAAGATTTCTTTCATTATACCCCTCACGAATTCAACATTTATTATATCCATCCTTCGCTTTTGCCTATGTATAGAGGGGTTGGAGCAGTTTCAGCGCAATTTGAAAAGGGGGTGGCGATAGGCGGGGTAAGTATATACTTAGATAGTGATAGAGTTGATGCGGGTGATATAGTTTATCAAGAAATGGTGCGTATAGAGCATAACGACTACCCTGAAGATTATCTTTCTAACTGCGCCGCCGGCGCCTATCGCGGAATAAGAGCAATCTTAAACGGCGGCGTTGCTGGAACAAAACAGAATGATCTTTTAGCAACTGCTGCAGGAAGAGTCCGCAGCAGAGATGCAATATTAGATGTAAACCTTTCAGCCGCCTCTTTTTATAACTTCGTCAGGGCGCACAGCCGCCCATATTCAGGGGCGCGGCTATTTATGGATGGGCGCTTTATTACCGTATGGCGCTGCTCAATAGAGAGTTGGAACGGCGTCTGCGGAAAATCAGGGGAGATAGTCGGAGAGAGCGATTATGGGGTTGAAATGGCGTGCGGAGAAGGCTCTGTTATCCTCACAGAGATTGCAGAAGTCTAAACTCTCATATTTCATCAGCATCGGTAAAAAATTAGCCATTATCTATATAGTTGTTTTTTATGAAAATTCATCTATAATTCAACGCTATGACAGGAAATGAGATTAGAGAGACTTTTTTAAGATATTTCAGGGAGCGCGCTCATACAGTGGTTGATTCCTCCTCCCTTGTGCCGCAGGATGATCCTACCCTTCTATTTGCCAACGCGGGGATGAACCAATTTAAGGATGCCTTTTTAGGCAAGGCGGAACGCCCATATACCCGCGCCGCAAGCTGCCAAAAGGTTGTGCGCGCAGGCGGCAAACACAACGATCTAGAAAATGTGGGGCGCACCTCGCGCCACCACACCTTCTTTGAGATGCTGGGCAACTTCTCCTTTGGCGATTACTTCAAAAAAGAGGCAATCCGCTTCGCATGGAACTTCCTCACAGAAGAGCTGAAGCTGCCTGCGGAGAAGCTATTCGTCTCCATATATAAAGATGACGATGAAGCGTTCGCCCTATGGCGTGAGATTGGGCTTTCAGAAGATAAAATCTTGCGTCGAGGGGAGAAAGACAATTTCTGGCAGATGGGTGAAACTGGTCCGTGCGGTCCGTGCAGTGAGATACATATCGACCAAGGCCCTGGGACCGGTTGCGGACGAGCGGATTGCAGCCCAGATTGCGATTGCGACAGGCATTTAGAGCTGTGGAATCTCGTTTTTATGCAATTTAACCGTGATCTGGACGGCGTGCTCCACCGCCTCCCTAAACCCAGCATAGATACAGGGATGGGGCTTGAGCGGGTGGCAAGCGTTGTTCAGCAGGTAAAGAGCAACTATGATACTGATCTTATCCTCCCAATAATCTATTATATCGCGAGCATGTGTGGAGAAAGTTACGGAGATGATAATTCAAAAGATATATCTATGCGGGTGATTGCCGACCATGCACGAAGTTCAACCTTTCTTATTGCAGACGGGGTGCTCCCGTCTAATGAAGGCCGCGGCTATGTATTAAGGCGGATCATGCGGCGCGCTATGCGGCATGGAGCTATTATAGGGATGGATGCTGTATTCTTCTATAAAGTCTGTTCTTTTGTTATAGACTTTATGAAAGAACATTATGCTGAACTTGCTGATAAGAAGGAATATGTAGAAAAGGTGGTTATTTCAGAGGAGAATTCCTTTGAACGCACCTTGAATTCAGGGCTGAAACTGATAGAGGATGAGATATTTTCAAAGCAGCCGACAGGTTCTCTCGTCAATGGAGAGTTGATCTTTAAACTATACGACACATACGGCTTTCCTGTTGATCTGCAAAAAGATATTTTAGAAGACGCGGGCTACACCCTTGATATGCAAGGGTTTAACAAACAGATGGCGCACCAGCAGGAGATGGCGAGGAATAGCTCTCTCGGGCTTGCGGCAAGTAGTATATCTGATGAGATTCTCAAACTATCCTATCGCTATAAATCTGAATTTATAGGCTATGAGAAGCTAAGCGGAGAAACAACAGTTTTAGCGGTTGTTGGAGATGAGATTATCTTAGCGGCTACCCCATTCTATCCTGAGGGGGGCGGGCAGATATCCGACACAGGGCGGATAGAGGCGGCGGGCGGGTCTATGTTGGTGCAGAAGGTTTACCGCTTAGAAAGCGCCATCGTTCATAAAGGGGTTATCACAGGGGCTATAAGAGCAGATGATAGAGTTTTATGCAAGGTTGACGGGGGAAAACGTCTTGCAGTTTCAATGAACCATACCGCCACCCACCTTTTACATAAAGCTCTCCGCACTGTTTTAGGCGAACATGCCCGTCAAGCGGGTTCATACGTTTCAGCAAGCGGACTCCGC
>JAISNW010000020.1 GCA_031276055.1 Deferribacteraceae bacterium
GTTATCCTGTGCTAGGTTCAGTTGGTCAACGTTTTTATATTTATACAGGCTATCCAAAAGATGCTGTATTTGGCGGAAACAACGATGAAAACCGCAGCATCTGCTCTAATAAAAGCGCTTATATGACGGTTCGCGAGTGCCTGAACAAGTCTTGCAGCGGTGCGGGCGGGGTTCGTGTTGCTGAAAATATAGCCGCTATAGTCGTCACAGAAGAGTTAAAGCCAATGGTAATAGGTGCGGGCACAAAGGCTAGCCCGCGGGTGATTACAATCCCCTATTCTGAAAGGTACGAAGGTTCTTTCGCCCTTGCCTCGCACAACCGCCTCCGTAACGAGATCGGGTGCAATATGGGGTATATCTCCCCTAGAGAGCTGACGCCCGCATCGGTTGGAATATCATCTTTTGCAGACTTCTCCCCCAGAGGTTATGTGGGGAGAACCGCCTTTACCTTCACCGTATCCCACGGTTGGTCTGTTTACTGGTGCATAGAGTGGGAACATGCAGATAAGCTCCTCTTTTACAGAAAAGACTGCAACTATCCTGCAATGGATGAGCGGTGCAATATGAGCACCCCCACAGAGCTTTCAGAACCTAATAAGCGCATATTCACAGCGGATATAGCTTCTTTAGCGCGCGTGCCCGCTAGAGGCTATTGCATGAGGAAGGCTAGGGGAGAGGGCGAAGTTGATCCGGCGTTCATTACATTCGGCGCATTTCAGACCGTCCATATCAACCACGCGGGGCATAACACTAAAGATAAAGCGTGGGAGGCATTATTCGGCGGGTATGAGTTGAGGGGTTTTGCATCGAGAAATTTGGCAAACCGCGGGGTATGGCATATTAACGCATATATAAGCGACCGCCCTGATATGAGCAGAATTATAGATAAAGTGCAGCTTAATCTGGTGCAATAAGGGAGATTATGGTTAAAGTTCAAGGTTTTACATTAATACAGATGACAGCCCTTATCATGATAATAGGGATAGCGGTGTTGGTATTGGCGCGCTATTTTACAGCGGACTATACTGCAAGCCATCACTCAAGGGATATTAAAACGATTGACGAGGCGGAAAAAGAGCTTCGCTACTATTTTATCAACTATCGCATTATGCCTGAAACAACCGATATAGATATTGACGGCAATTCTAACAGCGATAAAACTTTTATGGCATATGATGAGATAAAAGAGTTGATGAGCAGCTTTAACCCGTCCAAAGCTCTTGGTATGCAGCTATTATACATGGCGGCGCAAAAAAGGGAGCGTTGGGATGGCGATATCTGTTCTGTTATCCCGCAGCCCCCCACACTTTCAGCTATCTACGGCGATGACAACTTTTCCGTATCGCTTGCCTATTGTGAAGAGGCTCTCTTAGCCGATGGGAGCTGCCCAAAGGAGAAATACCGCATAAATGGGCTCTTATATATTATAGCCCACCCAGGCGAAGATAGAGTATTCTCCTCAAGGATTGCAGATAATACCCTCTATATCCCCCTAGAAAGCAATGATGATATTATCCGCTACCTACCGTTAAGAGAGGGGTATGATTTAGCCCATTGCACCGACCGCATTGCAAGAGCCCCTAGACAGGATAAACGTTACACCAATAGAGATTTGAAGGCAGATTCCGTAAGCCGCCCTAACACAAACCCGCCGCTTATTAGAACATATACCACCATCGACGAGAATACAAAATCCCCCAGCATCTGTGAAGTTCCCAAAGAGGATCTGCACACCAGCCTGCTAAACTATGTGTTATGCACCGCTATAAATACAGGTGAAGGGGGGAGTGCAGATTCACGTTATTCCAGCTGCAAAATCCGCTTTGATGCGGTTAAGTGCTTAAAAACAAGAGCGGAATACCCCCTAAATCGTTTCGGAGAGAGTTTTCCGTTCGAAAAGTGCTGCATCGAGGTGGATAGAAGCCGCACCGAGGTAAATATTGTTCCCTCCATCCCTATGAAAAGCAACTGCACGATAAAATTTAGAAAAAATAGGGAAAGCTGCAATAACTATGAAGAAAATAGTTGGAACGATCTTAGAGGCGAAACCCCTTATCTTGAATTCTTTTCAGGATTAGCGGGCGCAGCGGGCAAACCTACTGAACGCAATGACAACCCTATATACGCGCGCCTTTTAATTACTCTAGCAAATGGGAATAGATACTATCGGCTAAATAATGACGCCGCGATACATAGAGTTCCAACCGAGATTCCGGATTAATGCCTTTAAGGAAAATGTTATGAAAAGCTCAAAAAATGCTTTCTCTCTGGCAGAGCTTGCTATCACTCTGCTAATCATGGGGATTATCGGCGTTGTCGCCGCTAAAACCCTCCCTGTATTAAATATGCAGCACAAAGTTATAAAGCTAGGCAGCGAACTTAGGGAGTATACCGTCTCTGTGTTAGGTTCAGCTGAAGCTGAGAGAGCTTTTGTAAGCCCTAACAACTTTACACGTTTTCCGCGCTTCAGCGGCTATACCGATATGAATGCAAATCAGTGGGGATACCTGCCTACTATAGATCTAACCCGCAGAGAGAGCGCATGCCGCATTAACCCCTCCCAGAAGATAGCTGTTGTCTACTGTAAAGGGAGTTTAGCAGCCTGCAACAATGTCTCCCAGATTAAGAGTATAGTTCAAGATGTGGGATTCTTGATGTTCTCTACAGATAAGATGTTTAGGGAGAGGTTAGGCTTTTATGTAGGTTTCCCGCAGGTAAATTATGACGGCTCGCTGTCGCTTGCAAGTTTAATCTCTCTTAGAACGCCGTTAGACTCTAATAATTACAAATATTTTGCTTGGATAGTGGTGAAGGTGGCGGCGCCTCCCTCAAAAGATCCGGTGGATGAATCCCTAATGGAGTTTACCTATCAGGAGGTTTGGGAAAAGTTAAACTGCCCTGCTCCGAAAAGCATTACCGATGGGGATATATTGAGCGTCCGCCCAGCCCCATGGGGCGCGGTGGATCAACACTACGATTTTGTGCCTATCCCTGTAAACTTCCTAAATATACCGGGCGCTGAATACTGCTTTGAAAGCAACCTAAATAGAACCTCTGATCTTGGGATAGCAAAAACCTACGAGCGGGATAACCGTTTTGTAACCGACAGCATCCTGATGCCCCCGCGAAATCCTAAAGGATCGAACTTCTGCAATAACTTAGAAAATCGTATTCCTATCTACCGCTGCGATCTGCCTGCGGTAAACAACTGGCTGGGGATAAATGGCCACACCTTTCCAACATGGTCAACTGACGCTAATACCGCTCAATACAAATGGTTTTTTTGCGGCGGGGATAGGATGTGGGATTCCCGCAACTCACGCGATACTAAGTGGTATGAGATCAGGATAAATCCAGGAAGGGTGGATACAAGCACCGCAGATCTCTATAAATTTGAACGCTATAGGAACAACAACCGCACCTTTACCGCATATGCAAGGATTCCAGGCAGCCGCGCCCTGTTTAAGCAATCTTTTAATATGAGCGTTAGAGGCGGGATGACCTACTACTGGGAGTTTGACAGATGAAAAGAGGCTACACGCTTTTAGAGGTTGCAGTCAGCCTCACAATAATAGGGATTTTAATTGCCATCGCTATAGGCAGCATCCTCCCTATGGCTATGACTAGGAGTATGAGCGAGTTTAAGATGGCAGCCGAAAACGCCAAAGGGTGGGTGGATGCTTTTATAATCTCCAATAGGCGGCTTCCTACCGAAGTTGAATTTGAAAACGCCCACCCCGTCAACAAAGACGGAGTTGCCCTTGAATATAAGGTTAATCCGAATATAGCTTCTTTTAATCTCCCAGAATTGTATCAAGGCTACAAGATAGACCGCAAAGATCCAACGAACTTTGTCTATATAAGAGCAGCCGATGACGGGCTCACCCCTGATAATGCAACTGCACCGCCGGTAGATTTTGCTTATGCAATAGACGCCTATCATGAAGATTGGAGAGGGGGGGATAAGAAAGGGGTATACCGCCAGATATCGCGCTACTATCAGTTTGTAAAGCTGTTGGGGGGAGTTAAGCAGCAAAACCATGTCCGCATCCTTACACAAACGCTTCCGCGGGCTAGAAGGCTGGAAAGGTATTATGCATCGTTGCGTATTAGCGGCGGAGTTATAAAAGCTGCAGCAGATGCTGAAAAAAATTGCGACTTAGGGCGCAGCTTAGAGGTTGCAGTAGGGATAAGAGCGCCTGAACTATGGTATTCCAACTTCGGCTCTGAATCTGGTTTCAACACATGGAACACATTGAAAAATCTAACCGCCGCTTTTAGGGGGCAGCCCGGCGTCTTTGAGATAGGAACGGACTGCGGGATAGGGATCGGCAATATAAACTATAGGCGGGTATGCGATCCGTATACCTTTGAGGTAAAGAAGACGCCCGCAGCCAACCAGTGGACAAAGCTAGCCTGCACTCCAAACTCTGTAGAATACAACTTTAAGATTGCCTCTAGCGGCGTCATCCCTCCTTACTTGAAAAACTATGATTGGAAGTTTCCCCAGATGAGCAAGGATAGGGGGGCGAAGGGCGCGCTCCCAAACGGATGCGCCTATAACGCAAACGGCGCTTCAGGCGCTCTGCCTGACAGCTGCATCGGAGGAGCGTATGTGGGAGAATACTTCTATCTGGTGGTCTTTGTGAAAGACAACAATGACATCGATGAGAACGGCAACCCTAAGATAGTTTCAAAAAGCTATCGTGTGGATACTTATCCGCTAAGAGGCTCTGATCCCGCACGGTGATTGGGTAAACAAACTGTCTATGAAGATGCTTTTTTGCAGATTTTTGAAGACAATAATTAGGGGGTATTATAGATTATGTGGAGTAGAGCTCTTTAAGCACAAAGAACCGCCGTCCACGCACCAGCCCAGTGCGCTCTGTGCGGACAAAGAACGATAGACGGACATAATAAACAAACTTCTTCGTTTAACTAACCGAATAGGAGTTTATTTATCTCAATCCTCTTCTTTGAGAGAGCCAATGACTCCTCCGAAGGGATCTGGTGGATTACCTCATCAGTATTTGAATCGATAATCTTCACAACCAACCTGTCAAGCACCTCATCAACATTAAAGCGTCTTGATCTAGCTCTCATGAGGGTTGCTTCTTTCGCGGCGCTGCTTGCAATGCTGGGGGTTTCAACGGTGTCAACATTTACAGGGCTCGTTTTTTCAGACGGCGGCGGGTTGTAGGTGTTTCCGCTTCCTGTGTGGACAGCATAATTGGCTGTAATCTGTTCACCGGACGGCACATTTAATATCTGGCTGCTCATACCTTTTACCTCCTTGTAAAAATATGCACAATTAGGCAGTGTAAAAAAGCGTATCAATAGTATAAATACAAAAGCCGGCAAAACCCACCTTGCCGGCTCAAGTGCTTTGTCGCCTTATACTAATAATAAATAGATAAAAGTTTAAATGCAAGCATTTTTTTGAAAAATTTTTTGTGCTGTAAAATGTAAAAAGATTTTCGCTCTATCCCATCAGTTTTAAGGGCATTGCTCCAAGTTCTTTTTTCGGTTCGCTCTCTCGCGCAAGCACCTCTTTCCAAGCGTCTTTCAGCGGGGTGATTATCTTAACCACGCTCTGAACCGCTCTTACATCTTTATTTGTGTTGGCTTCTTCTAACTTCCATATCATATAGTCATATAGTTTTAAGAGCTCTTCAGCGATATCGCCGCCTGCATCAGTGTTAAGAGTGCTCATAAGCTCATAGATAATGTTTTGCGCTCTAACTAGGTTGTTATGGGAGTTCTCAATATTCTTTTCCTCCATAGCTTTTGCCGCTGTCCGCATAAATTTAATCGCAGCCTCATAGAGCAAAACTACAATCTTTGCCTGGCTTGCCCCTTCAATCTCTTGTTTTAGGTAATTCTTATAAGCTGCTGACATAAACCCGCCTTATTATGATTTGGAGCTGGAATTGGATTTTATAGCGCTCGCCGCCAGCTGTTCTATATACGTTGATTGGCTGTTTATGGCGGCAACTCTTGTCTCCATAGCTGAAAATTGCCTCCATAAAAGCTCAAGATAATCTTCCGCCCTCTTCTGCTTGACTTCAATCTGGTGTTTTATGCGCTCCATGTCGCTCTCTATTGCGCTGTCAACTCTAACTTTGACGCCGATAGCCCCTGTGACGTCTTGATAATTCCTTATTATCTCTTCATAGTTGCGGGTCCACCCTTTATAGAGTGTGCGGGTTTGGGTGACTCCAGCGCTGTCCACATAACTTTCTTCTTTGGTTTGGGCAAAGAATAGATAGAGATCATCTGCCTTATTCCTAAGGTTTTCCATGAGTTCTTCATTATTTTCAATAGCTGTGATTATTTCAGTAAGATCATTAGAATCAGAGATGAGAAAGCCGTATTGAGTGAGGGTGTAGTCCCCTTCCCCTACCACGCTGATCCCTGTATCGCGTAGAGACTTAAAGGCGCTCTCTGTGTTGATAAATATCCCTAAAGCGTTGGAACGCAGGCTCTTCAAGAGGTCTTTTATCTCTCTGCTCTTTAAGATTATATCTTGGGTGTGCAGCTTATCATATTCCTCATTATAATCTTTTATATCATTTTCGCTCATATCCTTTTTATCGTCTTCAGTGAGGGCAGTCATCTTATCTTCCCTATCATCTTCAGAGATAGAATCGGGTTTTAGGGTGGACAGCATATTATTATAAATTTTAACAAAGGCAGCAATGGCGTCAACTGCTTTTGACGTGTCTGAGGATATGTCAAGAACCGTCGTGCCTGCTGAGGTTATCTTTAATGCCACCCCTTCTATAATGTCTTTAATCTCATTATCGCTGCGGCGGTAGGTCTGCCCGTCAACTTTTATTATAGCATCTTTGCCTGCGAACCCCTGTGTTATAGAGCTACGCGCATCATATGTAAGTCCGAAAGCCTCAAGAATATTGGTTGTATCTGTTGTGCTGCCGAATATTATCTTATTGGCGTCTTTTGATGTGATAAAGAATTTATCTTGGTTAGCATCATAAGATAAAGTTACGCCCGCACCGGAGTTATTAACCTTTCTAATTACATCATTTACAGTGTCGGCTGCTGCATTAACATATATGGGAACGCCGTTTATGGAGAATATGCCGCTGGCTATCATGGTGGTAAAAGGCGCTTCAGCGATGGCAGTATTGACATCGATATTGCCTGCAGTGTTGCCCGCATATTCGGTTGCTCCGTAACCTTTTGAAATCTTAAAGATCTCAAAAAATTTGCTAGTGTCCCCAGTGGCTCCGGTAGCAATAGTTGTTCCGCCTGTTTCATTGGAAGTAAGGAGAAAACGGTTAGAGGAGGCGTCTAGCTGCATGGTAACTCCTGCGCCGCTGGAATTGACTATCGCCATAATCTCGTTTATGCTCCTGTCGGCAGAATCTATAGTTATCTTCACCCCATTGATTGTGAAGACGCCTGCAATTGCGCTTGGATTTGAATAGGAGAGTCCGCTGGAACCGCTGCTTAAAGCCGCTGCGCCGTTAATAGCTGTTCCCGCAACAGCGCCGAGTAGAGATGTTTTATTTGCAGTGCGGACATTCATAGAAGCATCTTGCACTATCTGAAATAAACCGCTGGAAAGGGAAGCCATATTTGTTTTTACTCCGTATATAACGCCGGAGGAATAGCCTGAAAGCAGCGCCTGCAACTTTGCATCGCTGTCTGCTATATGATATTTTACTATATTTGAAGTTGCATCGACGGTAAAACCTGTATCAACCCCAAAGAGTGCAGCGCCGCTTCCTGTTGCAGAAACAAGGGATATATTCTCTGTGGATACATCATATGCCGCCACCCGCCAAGCCCAAGCGCCTGTTGTTGATGCTTCAAAATCCGCACGGAAGGTCATATATTGAATAGTATCTGTTCCCAGCTTGCTGTTGAGCTGCCTGTTTACCGCCCGCTCCATGAGCGACATTAGCGTGTTAATATCGTTTGTGCCTGTTTGCACGCCGTCGCTGCTGATATTTTTAATATCCGGACCGACGCCGTCTGAAATTGTAATGGTGGAACCGCTCACATTAACATTTATATTATCTAGGGTAATAACAGCGCCATTGACATTTACAGTGAGTACAATATCTTCACCTGCGGATGGTGTGGAAACTATGCTGCCGTTATGGTCAACAACTGCAGCATCAACGATTCCTGCTCCGGAGTATTTGTTATAGGTGGTAGGTTCATGGGGTTCAAAGAGGGTTATGGCGGTGCTGACGGTAGTAGGTATCCCGCCGACATTTATCACCGTACCAGAAGCTGCGTTTGCAGTTATATTGGTGGTATGGGTTCCTTCTAGTTGGTCTAGCACAGCAGGGAGGCGGTAAGTTGCGTCAAAACCGGTCACGCCGCCGCCTGCAATATTTAAGACGGCGTTAGTATAACGGCTGGACATATAGGCTTTTTGGGCGGTTTGGAGCACTTCCACCACATGGCTTCCGACTTTGGCGTCATTTGTGGCAGTGGCGCTTGCTGCATAGGAGTTGGACGAGGTTATACTCTTCGCCTTAAAAACGCTCTCAAGGCGCAGATTCAACAGAGCGGTTCTAAGGTCGCTTAACTGATCATTTACACTGTTATAGACTGCTTTTTCAAGCTCTTTTAAGTGGAGTTGGTTCTCCAAGCGGGTAACGGGCTCTTTGGCGGTTTTAACCAACTCATCAATGATAGCGTTGGTATCAAGCCCTGAAGCCAACCCTCCCGCTCTAATCACACCCATGCCATGCCTCCTTGCTGGATAGCTTGACTGTGTTATCGGCAATTTTAAGAAAAAACTTTAGAAAAAAGATAAGTTTAGTCAGAAAAATTGCGGGTTAGTGGAAAAGAGAATCGGAGCGACTGGATTTGAACCAGCGACCTTCTGCTCCCGAAGCAGACGCGCTGCCAACTGCGCTACGCCCCGCAAAACCTATTGCAAAAACCATCGGGGTGACTGGATTTGAACCAGCGACCCTCTGCTCCCAAAGCAGATGCGCTGCCAACTGCGCTACACCCCGCAAAAGAAAGGTTAATCTATAGAAAAAAAGGCGGGTTGTCAAACAATTTTCATCAGCGATTTGGGCTAAGATTTCTAAGCGCCTATAAACTTTTTCATAGCTTCCACCGCCCGAGAGTAATAAAACTTCTTCCTCTCCGCACGCCCTTTAATCTTCTCATGAGGGAGCATTCCGAAATGAAAGCTGCCAGGTTGATATTTATCTGCAAACTCTCCCGCAAGATGGCGTTGAAGAGCTCCAAATGCTGTAAGATGCGGGAAATTTACAACAGGAAGCTTTTTTATTACAGCTTCTGCCTCCATAGCGGCGCTTATCCCTGCCGCCATCGACTCTAGGTAGCCCTCAACCCCTGCAAGCTGCCCTGCAATAAATACTTTATCATTTAGGCGTTGGTGGTTTAATATATCAGGAGCGTTTATATAGCTATTTCTATGGATGCTCCCATATCGTAAAATTTCAGCTTGCGTAAGGGCGGGGATAAGGCGTAAAACCTCTCGTTGATCCTGCTGTTTTAACCTTGTCTGAAAACCGACTATATTATAGGCGGTTCTCTCCTGATTTTCCGCCCTTAACTGCACAACTGCATAGAGAGTTTCTGGAAAGTAGTCCTTAAACCCAACAGGCTTCATCGGTCCGTAGAGCAAAGTTTCTCTGCCCCGCGCAGCCAGAGATTCTATAGGCATACACCTTTCAAAGACCGCCTCATCTTCAAAAGGGTGGGGTGTTGCTCTATCAGCATGGATTAGGGCGTCATAGAATAGTTCAAACTCACTCTTGTTTAATGGGAGGTTTAGATAGTCCGCCTCTGCTTTTGCATATCTGTCGGCAAAGAAAGCAAGATCAAAATTGATGCTGTCTGCGGCTATGACCGGCGAAATAGCATCTACAAAGTGTAAGGTTTCATCCTTAAAGAGTTTGTGCAGAAGAGTTTCATCAGATAACGGACCGGTGGCTGCAATGGTGAAGTTCTCGCCAACTTCTTCAACAACTTTGCGAATAAGGGTAATATTAGGATCTCTAGTTATCTCTTCAGTGGCAAGTTTAGCAAAGATGAGCCTATCCACTGCCAATGCACTTCCCGCCCGCACCCTTGAAAGTTCTGCAATCCGCATAAAAAAGGAATCCATTAGGCGCAGCTCTGCCTTTAATAGCCCTGCCGCACTGTCAAGCTGTTCTGATTTAAGGGAGTTGGAGCAGACGAGCTCCCCCAATAGATCAGTAGTATGTGCGCCTGAATAGCGATTAGGGCGCATTTCAAAGAGATTTACATTAAAGCCCCTCTTTGAAAGGTAATGAGCCGCCTCACAACCCGCTAAGCCTCCTCCGATAATATCAATTTTATCCATGTATCAATAAATACCGCTTGATATACAATAAAGCAAGCGTATTTAATGTTGCAGAAAGGGGAATAAACCATACAACAGATTATTAGCACAATAATCTTTTATACGAGACAGGGGCGGAATTTGGGCAATTAAATCCGCCCCAGCTGCCTTAGAAATTAAATGCAATTGAAAACAGAGCGGAAAAGCCGCCCAAATCTGTGTTTTCCGCATTCTCAACTTCTTGTTCAATCATGGTGTATTTCAAGATAAATCCAAAATCCCACCTATTAAAGGGGAATACCACCCCAGCCTCCAAAGAACCTGCTAAAGCATTCCCACTAGTGCTTTCAGAGTAAGAATATCCCAAATACTCAGCCTCAGCTTCTAAATAATTAAAACTAATACCTAATTTTGCCGCGGCTAAAAGCCAAACCCTGTCAGAGATTATGTACCTCCCTGTCCCTGAGACTCCGAGAATAATGGAATATGCAGTGCTGATCTTAATATCCATCCCTTAAATTTCTTTTTCCTCAGAGGTAAAATAGTTAGAGTCTATAAAAAAGCCTAAACCAAAGTAATTATTTAAGAAACGTGTGTAATTAAACCCTTCAGCAAAACCTGTTTCATAATTTAATGCAGGATAGCCCGGTTCTTCATACTTTCCTGAGGGGAAAAACCCGCCCAGATAAAATGAAAACCTATTATCGTAAAGCTGGTCATTTTGCACAACTCCTGTAACAGCGCTTCTTCTTACCGACTGCGCCTGTGCAGTAAAGGCGGTGAAAAATAATACAAAAAAGAGGACAGAAAAAAATACACAGACAAAGCCCTCATACAAACCCTCCAACAGATATAATAATGGTAATTCCAGTGTTCTTGTGTGTCGCTTTTAAACGTTGGTTTAAAAGTGGCAGCTTGTTGCGGCGTTTTGTAAATTTTCACTTGCAATCAGAAAAGTTAATTAGTATAGTAAATGATAGGATTTTGGCGGTTTTTGCATATACACGGCAGCACCGCTTTTTTTGTGTTTTAGGTGGCTATTTTAAACCAACGTTTTTTCTATACAGATGATTAGGCAAGTTAAGCAATGTATACTCTTTTGTTTTCCAATTACCCCGTCTGCTATTCTTCCGACAGATGCGCTTTAGCGCACGGAAGGCAGCCGCCCCTTTACGGAAACCTTTCTCTTTTATGCAAGCATAAAAGGCGAAAGGGCAAAGGGGAATTCTCGGAAAGGGGAATTTAGGCGGATGCCTGCCCTAATAGTATATTTGCGCCCTTCCGTTTCCTAGATAGCGGGCGTTTACTATCTTTGAGTTTATAGGGTTTAAGACGGGGAAAATTTTTCCTTGCACCGCATCTCCTGCTGCAACTGCGCTAATCTCTATGATCAGATCTCCATCTTTATATATAAGCTGGATAGGTTCGCCTTTAACCCTGTCAGGTTTTGGCAGGCTTAAATCTTCAGTAATAATCTTTCCTTTCTGAATCGCCTTTTTAGCAGTCAGATCGCTTAGATCGGCAATCGGCGGATTTCGGAGCGCTGTTATCTCCCTTACCTCTTTTATCGCCTTGCCCGCTAAAAGTTCGCCTGGATTTATCCTCTCAGCTGCAACATTCACCTCTGCAAACGCTTATACCATATAGGTAAATGAGTATTACGCATATCCAGTACGGATAACGCCGTTTGAAACGCCAAATCTTTGCATATCCAGCTCTAACTCATAGGTTAGAGGATCTTCCGAAAAGAGCTCGCGCCCAAAACGCACATAATCAACTTTTATCTCAAAGTTGGGGTATCTTGCAGCAAAGAGCTTGTGAATATCATTCAACACTCGCTGTTCACTCACCGCCCCGCCTTTGCGGATTACTGTTGCTGGTGGGATGGCGGCGTCATAAGGAAGCGATGCCCTCTTCAATGCGGTGGCGATGCTCTGGGGGGCTACCGCCTTCTTTTCACCCGCTTTAATGCCGCACTGAACAGAGGTATGCGGATAATCCGCACCATAAAGGTCGTCTAAATAGAGGCAGCCGCTCGTTATCTCTACTTCAAGAGCGTTTGCAGGCAGAAAGAGCGCGAATATCATCAAAATCAGAGGGAGACAGAGCCTCATAATATTACCGTTTCAACCCATTAGCGGTTTGGAGCATCTCATCGCTTGTTTGAATCGCCTTAGAATCCATCTCGTATG
>JAISNW010000048.1 GCA_031276055.1 Deferribacteraceae bacterium
ATAACTGAGATAGAAAAGCTGTTTCTTGATAATATGGATGCTATCTTTCAGCAAGAGTGGCTCAAAAATGAGCTGCTGCTCGCCCCTCAAGATGAGAGATTTGCTTCTTTTCATAGAAAGAGCGACCTCCCAGAAGGGATAAATTGGGATGAGAACATAGTTAAGACGTTTGAGAGGCTGCTACTCCAAGTTTGAAAGGTAGCTTTCAGCCTGTTTAGCTGCTACAACTCCATCGCTTATGGCGGTGGCGATCTGCCTTATCTGTTTTACCCGCACATCTCCAGCGGCGAAAATTCCCTTTACATTTGTGAGGGTGCTCTCATCTGATAATATATAGCCTTGCTCATTGAGATCTATCAACCCCTTAAACGTTTCTGTGTGCGGAGTCTGCCCTACAAAGATGAATACCCCGTCAAGATTGACAACCCTTTCGCTCTTATCCTTAACGTTAGACAGTTGTATAGACTTTACCCCCCTATCTCCAATAATAGCGGAGATAACAGAGGAATAGCATATCTCAATTTTAGGTTCTTTTATAACCTTCTGAACCATAGCGGCATCCCCGCGAAATTCATCTCTGCGGTGGATAAGATATACCTTCTCCGCAAAGCGGGTGAGGTAGAGAGCTTCAGCAAGAGCAGTATTGCCGCCTCCCACCGCCGCTGCGATTTTGCCTGCATAAAAGTGTCCATCGCATGTGGCGCAGTAGGAAACGCCTTGACCGCAAAAGGCGTCTTCACCTTGGACTCCTAATTTTTTCGGGGAAGAGCCCGTTGCAATTATAACTGTCTTTGCCGATATGGGCTGCTTCAATGTTTGGGAAAAAACTAGAAAACCGCCGTCAACCGCCTCTATCTTAGAGCAAGAGAGGTTTTTTACCACAGCCCCAAACTTTAAGGCATGTTCATAATATTGCTTTGAAAGTTCAAAACCGTCTAAAGCGTTAGGGATGCCAGGGTGGTTTTCCACCATATCGGTAGTGCCCATAAGACCGCCTGGCATGTGCATCTCCATAACTAGAGTGGAAAAAGCATCCCTAGCGGTATACATAGCAGCTGTAAGCCCTGCAGGACCGCCGCCGATAATCACTGCATCATAGCTGGCGCTGATATCAGCTGTATTAAAAAATTCCTTCATGCTAATTATTATAGAAATATGTAAGATTTTTGCAATAAAAATTACCGTTTTGTTTTGGATATCCTCCGCGTGAAAACCCTAAATCCGCTTGACTAAAACTGCTTTCCTTGTAGAATAGTCTCTCTTGACTAAATAGTAAGGAAAATGGCTGTATATGTTTGAAAAACGCTCTTTTTGCGGTATTGACGAGTTTGAACCTGTAGAGGCGGCGGAAGGGGAAAACTTGATGATCCTTGAAGATGGCAGAGTTCTCGTCATTTCCAACGCTCAAGACTCTTTCTATATACTTTTCTACTCAGCTGAAGGGAGTTTCATCCGCAAGATGAGCTTTGATCGGCAATTTGGGCGTCTTGTAGGAATCCGTTTGCTTAATGGGGCTCTCTGGGTAGAGTTTCACGAACATATCGCCGTATTTGAGGAGATTTATAAAGTTGTCCGCATAGATGCGGATTATAATTCCACCCTCGTTTTTTCCGCCCCTAGAGAGAGCTACAACCACTCTCTAGTATATCATGGGCTTTTTAGAGATGAATATGGAGTTTTTTGCAATATAATAAGGCATAACCGAATTCACCAATACCGCCTCCGCGATGCCCCTGATAATGCTGAGGAAGTGAATATTCAAGAGGGCGGAAAGTGGTTTATCTCTGAGAGCTTCCCTCTCTGCATACTCGGAGGAACCCTTGAGATATATGATCCGCAGCTTACATTCTTAAACAGTTTAGATTTTGACTATGAGATTGACGAACTGTTTCTCGGCGTCTCTGATAATCCCGCTTTTTTAGCTCTCTTGACGGTGGATCATTCTCAGGGCGATGCCTTTCTGATAGTGCATACTTACGATACCGGCATCTGCGCTGCATCATTTATAGGCAATGCTGTTTCTGCTGTGGGGGTTTCGGCGGGGAGGATATGGGTTAATCCCGCCAGTTTCGATCAAGAGCAAGATTTAGGCGGGCTGGCAGTTTACAACAGCTTCGCACAGCCTATATATATACATATCAGAAACAGAGCGGCGAACTCCGGTTTTGGCGCATTCCCCCCGCCTTTTCATAGATGTTATAAGATAATCCCTATCGCAGACGGCGCCACCCTTATAGTTAAAGCTAATAAAGCCCTCTTGTTTGACTATGCAGGCAGAGCGATCCAAGAGATACCGATAGCCCACCCTGAACTTATAGCTGTTTCTCAAGACGGCGGAAGTTTAGCCGTCCTCCATGCAAAAAACCCTCATCAACCCGACAACTCCAATAAAGAAGCTGTTATCGATTTTTATACCTTTAACAGCAGCTACGAAGGCGATAAAGTAGTAGATATAGCCCGTTTCAGAGAAAGAGAAAGTTAAAGTTAAAGTTAAAGTTAAAGTTGAGAAAAGACGCCCTTATTTGCTTGCTATCCCAATGGCCGACTGCGCCAACTGTTTTGCAGTAGTTACCATAGTTACATTAGCTTCATAGGAGCGGCTGGCCTCAAGCATATTAACAAGCTCTTCCACCGGGTTGATGTTTGGGTAGGCAACATACCCTTCTTCATTGGCGTCAGGGTGGCCTGGTTCATAGCGCAGAGAGGCGGGTTTAAGATCAGGGGTTATCTGCTTCACCTTTACGCCGCCTCTATGCTCGCCGCGCAAAACCTGTTCAAATACTACATTTTTTTTGCGGTATGGACCTCCAGCTTCGGTGCGGGTGGTGTTGGCGTTCGCCATATTGGAGGCTATCACATTTATTCTGATGCGCTGAGCGGAAAGCCCTGTAGACGCTACATCTAAAATATTAAAGAAACTCATAATCTACCTCTGTATAATCTCTTTAAGGGCGGCAAATTTATTGCCTGTAATGGTGGAGAGCATGTCGAACATTATTGAAGACGCCGCCAGTTCGCTTGTTTCATATTCAATATTAACATCGTTGCCGTCCGTTCTAGTGGATGGGTTGTTCTGCAGCTTTAGAAAGTCGACCGGCGCTAAAGGGGTTGAATACGGCTGCATATGCTTTTCGTTTGTGGCGTAAAGTTTTACA
>JAISNW010000095.1 GCA_031276055.1 Deferribacteraceae bacterium
TCGCATTTTTTATGCTCGCATAAAAAAACGGGGTTTTAAGTGCAGGGGTGGCTGCCTTCCTCCTGCGAACTTGTGAGCAAGAGGAAGATTAGCAGACGGGGTAGTTGTCCATCGCAAACTGCAACTACGCGATAGATGAGAATAAATTAGCAGACGGTTGTAAAGCGCTTTTTCATCTTTACTATCCCAATTACCCCGCCCGCATTTCTCTCGATTGTTCGCAAGCTCACAATCGAAAGGCGGTCACCCCTTTACGAAAACCTTCGCTTTTATCGTAAACTCAAAAAGCGAAGGGCAAAGGGGAATTCTCGGAAGGGGAATTTCAGTCGCTCGCCCCTTCATTACAACTCATCTATTATTGCTTTCATCTTCTTGCTATTAAGTTGAGCGCGAAAATAAACTTTATACCCCTCATCTGAAAGAGTTTGAAAAAAAAGTTTTGCACACTCTATCTTAACTTCCTCATCTCCCCGCAGATGCGTTTTATCCTCAACCCCTTTTGTTTCTACTATTATATTCAACTCTTTGCCGCCGTCGGCTCTTTTAATGATATATATAAAATCGGGGCTGTATACCCCGCCCATAGTTGTGGGGATGGCTATACTGTTTTTAGGGATCTTCCCATAAACTATTACTTCTTCTATATCGGTCGTTAAATTTTCTTTCTCGAGTTTAGAATCGTAGGTATAACTATCATATAGATACTTTGGATTTATCTCCCCTTGATCTATATATCGTCCGATGCGCCCCTGCACTATCTCCTCTCTCGCAGAACCATCCGCATATGACAGCGATGTGGCGCCTACTGGAATTGAGCCTTTAGTATACTTAAACCTCCCTTTAAGATTATCGGCTCTCCACTCCTTAAAGGCGCTGATAAACTTTACAGCCGTTGTTTCATTTATATGCTTTGCATCTATCTTATTATATCTAGCTGAATACTCGCATAAAGATTTGTGGATTACAGAGATAGGGATATTTGTTGATTTAGAGATTCTTTTTAAGAATTCCCCATAGTGAAGCGGTTGAACTATCGTTTTAGATATTCCATCCGCTTCTGTTGCAGCCACTTGCCCGTTTTGCCCCTTAATTATCTTTCTCCTGCTCGTCAACGCACTTTCTGAAAATATATCGCCCATCAGTAAGGTTAAGACGGCAGAACCGATGGCGTCATCTAAATCTTTATCGTAGATCAACAGATACCTTCTGTTAATATATTCCCATAATCTGCAAATATCTTTATATGCACCTTTACGAATCTTTACCTTGTTTAGCCTCTCCCTATTGCAATTTTTTATCTTCCCCGCTAGAACCCCCTCTGCAAAGATAGGGTATTCCGCCAAAAAGTTATCCCTCAGTTCTAAATTTATCTCACATTTTATGTTTATATATTTCTTACAAAGAAGTTCTATAAACAGTGCATCGATTGTCATATTTAACTTTTCAGCCGCCGCCTGCAATCTTTCTTCACTTACCGCAAATGCCGCAGATACCTCGCTGTTTACCTGTTTTACCAACCGTTCTGCAAAATCAGCTTCTGTAAAATCCACTATATAATTTAACATAAACTCTTCATTGGACACCCTATTTCCATTCTCATCAACCGGCAGCCGCAAACCTCTTCCCACCTCCTGCAGCTTGCTGTTTTCGCTCCCGCTGGAACGCAGCTTTGCAATAGTAAACACATTGGGGTTGTCCCACCCCTCCTTTAATGTCCATTTAGAAAATAAAAACCTCAATGTATTATAGCTGCCATCCCCCTTTCTAAAAGCTAAGAGCTCTTTCTTTTTGCGCAGTATAATATCTACTTCAGAAGCTATATCCTCATCTGTATCGGTATTATCCCTTGAAAAATAGCCCGCATGGGAGGCTGAAATATCCTCTAAACTCGCTAGTAGATATTGCCTATATTCACTCTCTTGTTCACTAAGAGCGCTAATCATATTCTTAATCTTCTCTCTTAGCAGCCGCTCAAACATTCTTAATAGATATGGGTCTTTACCATCCTTATCCAATCGATACGAGGTAATATCGTCAATAAAAAATAGAGCAAGCGTCTTAATCTTAAACCTTCTATTGCAAAAGTTCTCTTTCTCGCTTTCAAAATGCCGTTCAAGAGCTAAACTTATCATCTGCTCTTGATATGAATTCATATATACCTCAGGGTCTATCTCCTCGCCGACCGACTTTCTTATTCCATTGGAAAACTCAACCGCCGACCTCTCAATTGCGGATATTTCAATGCCGCTGAAAAGGTCATTGACAATCGCCATTGAATCGCCTGCTTTAACTTCATAGCTCTTTGTCTGTCCGCCTTTCTGCTTATATTGAAAAACGGCGGAATCCCCCCTTTTTATAGATAAAACCTTTATCTTCTCATTTTTCTTAGAGATAGGCTCAAAATGCTCTTTGGCTATCCCCTTGATTAGATTCTGATTGAACGCTTCGCAGGCGTTTAAGTTGTATAATAGGTTCTGATAGTCTTTGCCGCCTCCTTGTTTACCCGCTGCATCTGGAAAGGCTGCTCCTATGCGGATTATGCACTGAGGCTTTATCTCGTCTACGATAACATTATAAGCTCTCTGTCCGCGGGTAAACCGATGCGGCTCGTCTATAATTATCAGCGGGCGCACAGCTCTTAGTGCATCTAATGGGCGGTAGAACCCCTCTGCTCCATAATCATAATCATCGCGGGTTAATAGTTTCGCTGAAGTCAACAGCTGCATGTTCACCAGCAAAACGTTTATATTCTTTGTGTTTTGCGATGTAGCCCGAACAAAATCATCCACTGCTCTCGGAAAATATGTGCGGTTTTTCCTTTTATTTTTAAGCGCTTCCAAAACGTTTATCTCAAGCTCCGCCGCATAGCCGCAGCTATCGGAAAAGTGGCGGCGCACATAAGAATCTTCCAAAAATTGCACCGCCCCAAGCTTAATCGCTAAAGACGGGACAACCACAATAAACTTATTAAACTTATACCTTTTGAACATCTCATAGATAATCTTCGTGTATACATAGGTTTTCCCCGTACCTGTTTCCATCTTAATATCAAAGCAGAGGCAGCTGTTTATTGCCGCCGCGCCGCGCATCTCATTAGGGATATCTTTTTGCAATCTTGAAATATTCTCCGCTATAAGCGGATCAGATAGGTTTATTATCGGATTTTCATAATAGACGGATGAAGGCGCAACTTCGACTCCATCCAGAACGGAAGCAGCGGCTTCAACTGCTCTCTGCTGATGAGGCAGGTCTTGCTGTAATATTAACTCCATATCAGAACCCCCATATCAGTATCTTACTTCAAAATTTATGCGGATATTTTTCTCGGTATGTCTTAGACGTTTTAAGTTTGTTTCCAGCGACTCCCTCTCTGTCCAAGAAAAGCTGTAGCCGAA
>JAISNW010000192.1 GCA_031276055.1 Deferribacteraceae bacterium
TATCAACTCACCACCCCGAACACGCCCTATATTTAGGCGGCCGCTCCATCCTCATAAAAGATGGGGAGATAATAGGAGACGGCGCTTCTAAAGATATTGTAAATTCTAAAGCTGTCAGCAGGCTGTATAATATTTCAGAAGAGTTTATGAAACAGCTAAGCAGCGTCCAACTATAACGGAAAAAGGTTTGCATAAAAAAGGGGTATCAGATAGTATCTACATCGGAGGGGGTGTATGAAGATAGCCCTTGCTCAGATGGATGTAAAACTCGGCAAGATAGACGTAAACTATGCTAAACTTTTGAAACTGCTCCTAGAAGCAAAAGAGCGTCATTCTGATATTGCAGTCTTTCCTGAGATGTGCTTGACGGGGTATATGCTAAGCGATAGGTGGACCGATGATTCTTTTTGTCGAGGGGCAGCCCTCTATGACGCGAAAATACAAGAGTTAAGCCGCGAGCTTGATATTACCATAATATACGGCAATCTCTTTTTTGATCCAACAAAGATAGGGCGGGATGGGCGTTTTGCCCGCTACAACGCCGTTTACTGCTGCGATAAGGGGAGCGTGCATCTCCGCTTTAAGACACTCCTCCCCACATACCGCATCTTTGACGATTCAAGGTATTTTTTAAGCGGCGGGGTGGATAATATAACCCCTGTAACGCTCAAAAATGGTCTTAAAATTGGGCTTGAAGTATGCGAAGATATGTGGTGGGAGGATTATGGGCTCAACGTTACCCAGATTTTAATAGAACGCGGAGCAGACTTTATAGTAAATATCTCCGCTTCCCCTTTTTCTGTGGGGAAAAGCGCAGCACGAGACAATCGCATAAAGAATATAGCAAACATTGCCCGTTCTTCTTCCAAAAATTTTGTGCCGTTTTTCTACCTTAACTGCACGGGAGTGCAGAACAATGGGAAAAATATAATAACTTTCGATGGAGACAGCCGCGCCTATAACGGTGTTGGAGACAAGTTGGAAACTCCCCTCAAACCGTATGAAGAAGGGGTTGTATATATGCAGATAGGCGGGGATGATCTTGTAGGCGAACGTGCATCTAGTGAATATATCCCGCCCATAGAGCAGAAATTCAACGCGATAATGCGCTCCTATAGAGGTATAGATGAGATGCTAGGCAGCGCAGCGCCCTATATTTTCGGCTTGAGCGGCGGGGTAGACAGCACCGTAAGTGCAGCTTTAGCTGTTCTATCTTTGGGGGCGGACAGGGTGAGAGGCTATAACCTCCCATATAGATACAACGCCCCCTCCACAAAGAACGTTGCTAGAGAAGCGGCGGATAATCTAGGCATCTGCTGCAAAGTCATCCCGATAGATGAGTTTATGAAGGCGGCTGAACTCACACTAGGCGCTCTTACCGGTTTGGTTGAAGAAAATATTCAGGCGCGCCTGCGGGGGAATATCTTACTCACACAGGCGGCGTTGGAAGGCGGAGTTGTGGTATGCAACGCCAATAAAGTTGAGACAGCGTTAGGATACTGCACCTTATACGGCGATACGGTGGGGATTTTCTCCCCTTTGGGCGATCTGACTAAGATTGAAATATGGGAGTTGGCGCGCTTTATAAATCAGAGAGAGAGGCTCATCCCCGCCGCCTTGCTCCCTGATGAAAATTTTAGATGCGAAATAATGCCTAGCGCTGAGCTTAAAGAGCAGCAGATAGACCCTATGAAATGGGGCTACCATGATAAACTTTTAGAAGCGGTGATGAACTATAAGAGCTTAGGCAAGGTTGATATAATAAATTGGTATAATAAAGGGGAGCTATCCTCTAAATTGGGTGTATCTGAAAGTTTAATGGAGAGTTACTGCTTAAACGACCCTGAAATATTTATACAAGATTTAGATTGGTTTATGGATTCTATCCAGAAGAGTGTTTTTAAGCGGGTTCAATCCCCCCCTATCCTGATATTGAGTAAAAGCGCCTTCGGCTATGACTTCAGAGAGAGCCAGATGCCCACTATTTAGCGTTCATATCGCCGCAACAGTTCCTATTATAATTACAGCATAGCCGCCTTCGTCTTCAGAAACAATTCGAGAAGAATTCGAGAAATATTAGATAAGCTCATAAGATACATTTATGCTGATAAAAAACGTAGGTTTAAAATAATCACTTTTTTATCACAACACTTTGAAAAAATAATTTTGTAAAAAAATTGAATATGCAGCAACTAGTAGCGTTTTAGATTAATCTGTTGTAAGATTTTTTTGTAACATACGTGCGCGCTAAGCGGCTAAAAATAACCTACATTATTTTTAGCCACCTTTATAACTGTTGCAACGGATATGCGCATAAGAAGCTCATAAGAGGATTTTGAATGGCGGATAACCCGATAGGTTTACAGATATACAATCTTGCAAAGAGGCTTTTTCCCATATGCCGCAGCCTTACAGGAGACGGGGTTAGAGAGAGTTTGAAAATTATGCAGCAGGTTATGCCTAACCTTAATATCTTTGAAGTTCCCACAGGCAGCGCCGCGTTTGATTGGACAGTTCCTAAAGAGTGGCAGATTAGGGATGCTTTCATAAGGGAGGTTGACGGCGGCAATCTCCTCTCTTTTAAGGAGAATAATCTGCATGTGGTGGGCTATTCCGCCCCTTTTGATAAAGTGCTTTCAAAAGAGGAGCTGATAAAGATGATCTGCACATTGCCTGAGAAACCATCGCTAATTCCATATGTTACAAGCTATTATGAAGAACGTTCCGGTTTCTGCATGGCATATAATGACATTTTGAAGTTAGATAAGCCGCTCTATCACGCCGTGATTGACAGCGCCTTAAAAGACGGCTTTCTCACCTATGCAGAGTTATTAATCCCCGGTGAAAGTGAGAAAGAAATATTCTTCTCTTCCAACATCTGCCACCCCAGCCTAGCAAACAATGAGCTTTCGGGACCTACCCTCACCCTTGCTCTAGCAAAATACGTCGAAACTTTAACCAATAGGCGATTCTCCTACCGCTTTGTCTTTATCCCTGAAACTTTGGGGAGTCTTGTTTATCTTAGCCGTAATCTTGAGAAGATGAAAAGAGATATTGCTGCAGGTTTTGTTGTATGCTGTGTAGGGGATGAGGGCGGTTTTTCCTACCTTCCTTCCCGCAGCGGCTGCACTTTAGCTGATAGAGCTGCAAAAAATATCCTCAGTGCTTTAGACAGTTATAAAAGCTACTCTTATCTTGAGCGCGGCTCAGACGAGCGGCAGTATTGCGCGACTGGGATAGACCTCCCTATATGCTCTATTATGCGCTCTAAATACGGTGAATACCCTGAATACCACACCAGCGCTGATAATATGGATTTTATAACTCCAAAAGCTCTGGAGGAATCCTACAAGATATATTGCAGTGCAATAGATGCTCTTGAGCATAATGCCACCTATAAAAGCACTGCATTGGGAGAGCCGCAGTTAGCTAGACGCGGGCTGTATCCTACCCTAAGCTATGCAGGCAGCGCAGCAAGCGTGCGGGATATGATGAACTTATTGGCTTATGCGGACGGCTTGCTTGATCTTATAGGGATAAGCGGTATAATAAAACTGCCTATGAACGAGTTAATCCCTCTGGCGCTAAAGCTGGAAAGAGAGGGGCTGCTGGTGAGGGTGTAGGCAGATGTTAATAAAACTTGCACATATCTAGAGGGGATCGGGCTAAGGAATCAATAATAACGGGCTAAGGGCATTTTAAAAGGTTACAACTAGGTTGCAAAAGGGTTACAAAAAGGCAGGATTTCAAAGAATTTTTGAAAGAAAACGGTAATAAAATCGGCAACTTTTCAAAAAATTTTTGATAGAAAAAAAATGGGCAAAATTGGTAAAAACATAAAAACTGAAATTATGAAGCTATGCTATTTCTTTCTTTTTGCTTTTTGCTTTTTCTTGTAGACGGTAAACTTTATCCCGCAATTCGACTAATTTGAATAGGTTTACGATAGCAAAAGCTCCCGCAAACACTATCAATAACAGACTTAAAATAATCAAATCACCTATAATGCTCGCAAGAATAAAAAAGAGAGTAACAGCACAGAAATTAAAAACGCAATTACTCCTTACCGTTTTCAGATTATTTTGAATATTCCGCAAATCCCCGGGGTGAATCCCGTTACAAGAAATACAGCAGGAAACATTGATGACCGTTATGCAGGATACCCCGCACACCAAATAAAGAGCGGATAAACTAGGTATTGGAATAGTAAAGTCGTATAAAACCGCAGTAGCACACGCTAACGCACTAAACACAAACACCGCTATAAACCTTGTCATTATAAATAGCCTCCTATAGAGCAAAGGGGTTGATTTCAGCAACGCGGACGGCGAGTCCGATGCTTTCGGCAAAAGCCTGTTCCAGTTTCATACCTTCGGACGCTTGCGTCCACCGGGTATCCACCCAAATAAAAACATCTGATATCCTTATAAGAGCTTTGCAAGCCTCCATAACCTTATCCCGCTCGTATACATCGTTATATACGCGGTCAAAAGCAAGCACTGGGGAGAGTGGGATAAATCCAAGTTCCTCTTTGACATATCTGGCGGCATAAAAGGCGATCTGTTTTGCCATAGCAATTGCATCAGATTCTGATATTTCGGGGTCGGCAAGTTTTATCCCCCTAAAAGGGGATGCGATATAAGCAATGGGCATAATAATCCTCCTAAATAAAGTCCTCAATGGTGGGGCTGGGGTGAAGCCGCTGTAGATCAAAAACTATGTTCCGCACGGTATTCTCGCTTAAATTGTATTTGGCGGCAAGCTGCATAAAAGTTTTACCGGCGGAATAATCTTTAAATAGTTGTTGATTGCGCTCTATGCGGTCTACAATCAAGGGGATATATACCTGCGTCCCGCCGGCAAATTTACAGAGAGCTACGGCTGCATCCACTCCGATAGCCTCTGCAATATCACGAAAGTTATCTGGGAAGTCATCCAGCGTTATCATTTCCTACCTCCATTTTTATCAGTTTTTTTGTCTCCACGTCAAAAACCCATGTGCCGGGAAAGATGACTTTTGGGAAAGGGAGCAGGAGTTGCTTAATTATAAGGTAATTAATCCCCAACATTCCCTTTAAGCCCTCTATCACCTTGTAAGCCTCGTCAAAGGTGCGAACCTTATCGATATGGTAAAACTTATCTAGCCACATCCCAAAGCCCTCATCCCCGCGTTTCCAATAGATATTGGCACGCAGAACATCTATCAATAAAAGTTGCTGTTGGGTGGCAAGTTGGATAACTTTGTCATCCTTTTTCTTAAGGCGCACTGGGGGAAGGGGCTTAAAGCCCAGCCGGTTAAGGTGGGTTATAAGCTCGGCAGCCTGCCCCTGTGTAAGGTCTTTAGAGGAGGATACTTTATACCGCTCCATTAAAAGCTCTCTATAGGTGCCCTCGTCCATATTCAACACACTTTTTGCGGTGTGGATTAACTTAATTTGCACTTTTGTTATAGGGTGTTTCATGACTTACCTCCTCCAAGCGGAT
>JAISNW010000193.1 GCA_031276055.1 Deferribacteraceae bacterium
TATTGTTCCGAAAGCTGTTTATGTAAGGGGATGCCCCTAAAGCTAATAGCCGCTCAACTTTCTGTATGCGGTGTTCATCCATTAATATTCTCCTCAATCGCTCTCCGAAATATAATAAGGCAATATATTTTTTCTTTCAATATTAATTAAGGATAAATAAGGAAAAAGAGAGCACCATGATCTTTTTAGACAACAAACTTTTAAGTAAAGGTGCGGCCGCCTAACCGACAGCGAACTGGTAGGCTATCGGAAGATAAGCCGCTCCTTTCTGAAAATTAGAGGAACGATACTATGGAAGGAACCAACTGATCGATCACGCTATTCACTCCAACCTCATCTGTATGAATCATACGCCTATCATTCATTAAGGGGTATGTTGCAATACACCAGCGGCTTCTATCGTTTGTTTTAGGATGGAAGATAAAGGCTTTTGAACCATCCTCAGCAGTGAATGTATACACCTCATCTTCTCCGATGCCTGTTTTTGCATAAGAGCCGTTTTTGTGGAATGTTCCGCTATCATCGTTAAATATAGCATGGTCATACCTTGTCCAAGTGAATGTAAGGGAGCTTGTGTTAAATACTATATTTTGATAGTAGGCTTTCACATCTGCATCAGCAACGTTAGCTTTGTATGAAACTTCATCGCCATTGGCAATAAGGTTGTAGGTGTAGTCAATCCACTCCCCGCCGAACTCATTTAGTCCATCATCAATTTGATCAAAATAATTGCGAAGATAGGCGATGGAGTCGATGCTTTTGGTATAATCTTCATCATAATAGATGATATATACCTTTGAGCCCGCAGGGAGAGTGAAGCCATGCCCGCCAAAGAATCTGGTGGAAAGCGTAGATGCACCGTCTGATACGATTGCAATGCTTCTTTGTGTTAAATTATATTCAACGTAGGATGTCTCATAAGGCGGATCTGTTATAACCGGCATAGTGTGCTCACTTTTCCAACGCTGCAAAATGCTGCCTGTTTTAACAACCTGATATTCTATACCACCATAATTAGCGCCAAATCCAATTCCAGAATATAGGGAGTAAAAGGTTATCCCTTCTTCACTGATATTCCAATCTTCAACCGCATTAAGAGCAGCTGTTGCATCATTAATTGCAGCCTCTACATCGCTTCCGCTTTCAACTTCGTCTACAAAATCTTCAGCGGTTTTAGTAGAATCAGCAGCTATATCAGATACTAGATTAAAAACAACTGTATATAGAGCCGCTACTTGTGCAGGAGTAAATACAACTGTGGGAAAAGTATCCGCTATATATTTAAGCACCCCCTCTGCCACTTCGCTTGCTGTATCATGAACTGTTGCGATGCCGCCGGTATAGGCGTCTTTATTAAATAGGTCGCCTGTTGCTGGTATACCTGCTTCCTGTTTCACAGCAGCGGAGGCGGTATCTACCGTATATTGCAGAGGATGCAGATCAATCACGTTTTTTACCATAGTTGTGAAAGCGGATATAGCGTCTTTCCCCGCAGGCGAGGTATAGATAAGCACAGGCTTAGAACCGCTTGCCATAATGGAAACCCCTGAAGTTCCTGTATCATCGGCGTAGAACTCTGCTATATACGGGTATTTTTCATATGCTGGGATACTAAAAGAGCCGTCAGCATCATCTGCCTGAACTTTTGGTTCACCGTCATCGCAGCTGCTGTTGTTATTTTCATCGCTGCATACGTAAACTGTGCAGCCAGAGGCATACTTTGCTGGGATGACAACAAACCCGTTTCTATCAACAGGTTTGTTGTTAGAACCGCCGTCGCCTCCGTTGCTGCCGCCGCTAGATGAGCAGGCGGTGAAAAAGAGCGCGCTGAGCGCGAAAAGAAAGGCAGGTAAAGCCTTGTGAAATAAAAACCGTTCCATAAAAGAACCTCCATAATGTGAGCTCATTCATGAGCTTTAATATTTATGTTTTGGAGTGCAATAAGCTGTTCTCACGGCAGCTGTCTACTTTAAACGTTGGTTTAAAAGCGACAGCTTTTTGCGGCGTTTTGTAAATTTTCACTTGCAATCAGAAAGGTTAATTAGTATAGTAAACAATAGTGTTTCGGCGGTTTTTGCGGACATGCGGCTGCACCGCTTTTTTTTGGATTTTAGCTGTCGCTTTTAAACCAACCTTTTTTCTATGCAGATATATAATTTAACTAACTACTTGCTCCCTTGTTTTTACATTGGATGTTTATATTATCCTTGTGTTTTTCCTGTATCTGTTATAAACAATTGTTAGCAGAGAATATATCTAGCTTTACGACTTAACCTTGGGGGATATGTGGACAAGGGGAACTCTATTAAACGTTGGCGGCTCATCTTAGGGGGGGCTTCAGAAGATAAATTTAAGGCTATGGGAGGCGGCGGTTCTATTTTAACAGGAGACGATGCCCTTATGGATGCCGCACTTGCCGCAATATATGACGATACAAGCGTTGATACTGCTTCCGGCAGGAGTGCAGGGCTTGGACCTTCTTATCCGAACATTGCAAAGTGGCTTGCAGACATCCGAAGTTTCTTTCCTGATGATGTAGTAAGCGTTATTCAGAATGACGCCATAGAGCGCAAAGGGTTAAAAGCGCTCTTATTAGAACCCGAAACCCTTGCGAAGGTAAAACCTGATCTATCTATTGTGAGCACGCTTCTCACCTTAAAAAACCAGATTCCCAAAAAATCTAAAGAGCAGGCGAGGGCGTTAGTGAAAGCCCTTGTTGACGAAATATTAAAACAGATGGAAAGCGAGCTTAAAAGGGCGGTTACAGGGGCTCTCAACCGCAAAAAACACTCTCCTATCCCATCGCTTCCGAATACGGACTGGAAACTCACCATCCGTAAAAACCTTAAAAATTATGACACTGAAACTAAACGTATAATTCCTGAAAAGTTCTACTTCTTTGAAAACCGCCGCGTAAATAAAGATTGGCGCATTATTCTCGATATGGATCAGAGCGGCTCCATGGCAGACAGCATTATATACGCCTCAATTATGGGTTCAGTTTTTGCCTCTATTCCTGCATTAGATACACGGATTGTTGCCTTCGATACCGAAGTTGTTGATCTAACTGAAAGTTGCGGAAGCGACCCTGTGGAGATATTGTTCGGCGTTCAATTGGGCGGTGGAACAGATATAAACAAAAGCCTTAAATATTGCACGCAATTCATTGATAACCCAAAGAAAACCATGTTTATTCTTATATCTGATCTCTTTGAAGGAGGGGTTGAAGCGGGCTTATTGCGGCAGTTAGGGGATATGAGGGAGTCTGGAGTCACCGTTCTTGTGCTTTTAGCCCTTTCCGATAGAGGAGTGCCTTCTTATGATATAACCCTTGCTAAAAAGATTGCCAACTTAGGCATCCCTACTTTCGGCTGCACCCCCGCTAAACTTCCAGAACTTATGGGGTGCGCCCTGAAGGGAGACGATCTGCACGCTGTAGCGGAGCGGGTGAAGATTGGAGCTAAAGGCTAGCCCATAGGTTATAGTAGGTGCGCAAAATTGACTTTCAATGAATAGATGTATACAATGGCGGCGGGGGTGAAGGTGGATATACTAAGTATAATCTCTCAAACAGTTAAACAGAGGGCTGAAAAGCAGGTTGAGGGTTCATACACTAATAAATTGTTGGCAGGGGGCGATAACCTAATAATAAAAAAGCTGGGGGAGGAGAACGCTGAATTTATCAAGGCTTTCTTTACAGGCAGCGACAGCGAGCTTGCGGGCGAAGCGGCGGATTATATATACCACCTTATTGTTGCTCTTCGCTATCGCGGCATAGGCTTTGAGAAGGTAGAAGAGATACTCTCCGGCAGGCATAGATGAAATTCCTCTTATCTGTTTTGCTCTCTCTAACTGCCTTTATCCCCGCTTTTGCCGCTTCTCAAAGTGAAGAGATAGTTGCACTGTTTCCTATTTTAGACGATCTGCCCGGCGGACGCAGCCATTGGCTTATGAGCAGCATTCTGACGGCGGATGGCGATAATTTTACCACCTACTCCACCACCTACGCATATTTTGCTCAAGAACCTTCCGTTCTGTTTGATATACCTAGGAAGAATATCTACAGCGTAAATATACGCATTCACCTATGTATAGGCAATAACACCGCTGAAAATGTGTTTGACCGTTTCAGCAAGGTGGGCGCAAAAGAGCAAAAGCGGTTTGTTGGTTTAGGAGAAAAAGGTATTCTCTATGTAGTTCCAAACCCCAAAAACCCGCTTATGGGGGATTTTTATCTTACAGTCAAACTTAAATATCTTGTTTTACAGGTGCATGCAGATGACGGCTTTGTCCTTATGGATATTGCTGATAAGATGGTAAAAAAGCTCTCTGATTATCTGCACCTTTCAAAAAGGGATATAGCTAATGGGTTGACTTTGTATATTACCGGTTCAGGTATAGACGGAGTAACCCAATTGGTCAATTTTTACTCTCCAAATATATCAAAGATTGCCCTTTCAGGCAGGCTTATAGATCAAGACGGCGCTAATATTTCAGGAGCTAAGATCAAAGTTTTGGAAACAGGCAGTGAGGCGCTGACAGGAAAAAATGGGGAGTTCTCATTTAATTTGGGAAAAGGGAAGGGGAAAACCTTTTCTATCTATCGATTTCTTACCGTTAGTAGAAATTTAGATCAGAAGAACAGCGCCGCCCTTTCGAGCGGATATTATAAAGTTGACATAGCCTATAAAGATAAAACAGGGCAGGATGTTTGGAAACTATGGGTAGGGGAGAACGGCAAAATTAACGGAACTTCCTTAAACCTAAACGATTCTAAACGGATCAATTTTACAGGCTCTATCGAAAAAGATAAA
>JAISNW010000233.1 GCA_031276055.1 Deferribacteraceae bacterium
GCGGGCTCTACGGGCTCTCGTTTTTATACACCCATCCTGTGCAGGCTTCTGGGGTTGGGGCGCCGCTGTTAAATATTTCGGAGGGATATTCTTACCCTCCTAATATCTTATCATATACAACGGGTCAGAGCATAACAGACACTGTGAATTTCAGCCTTCAAACCAGCAGCGGCTATCTCTCTATGACAAAGTGGAGCCGTGCTGAAAATATAGGTTTTGATGGGGTGAAACTCTCCACCCCATACCCTGATTCTAATAAAACCAATTACTCTTGGTATAAAGGGAGCACCGGCGAAGGGCGGCGGTATGCAAACTATGTCCGCCACTTTCACAGATACCTTAGGGAGGCTCCTGAAAGCGATATAAACAGCGATGTCGAATTAATCTTAAAGGCGCGCAACCAAGCTTTTACGTTGCAGCAGACAACTTATATGGGGGAGTGTGCAGATATGGAAGCCGCACCGGGCGCGATTTGCAATGTTTACCACTTCAATGGGGTAAATGACGCGAATGTGATAGTGTCGTTGATCACCGAAACTACTCTAACAATGAGGCTTGTTTGGCCTTCAGCTATTTCTATAATTCCTACGGATGTAAAACCGGAGAGTTTGAGCATCTCTATAACTGCTGTGCGTTTTGACGACGATTTAGACGAAAAAAGATATACGGGGGTGTATAATGGCTGATTCCACAGTTGATCCTCAAACAGCGGATGCTATTAAATCACAGGCGGCAGACGAGATGGGCAACTGCAACGACCTTTATATTGCTGCGGCAACTGTTGCAGCAGCTGGGGAACTGCTTGCACTGCTAGTTACTGGAATTAGAAATAGAACCCCCGCGGGCACGGATGCAACACAGCCTACACATGAAGGTCAGGTTCTTGGAAGATCGTTGTTAATTGGAGAAGAAGATGCAGCTTTCGCCTCCCGCGATCAGATAGGCGGTTCGTCCGGAGCTTTAGATGCAGATAGAACGGAATCTCAGGCGGGGCGGACAAACACTAGCGCTATGAGCGACGACACTCATGCCGCCGGCGCGAGTCAGGGCGCACTTAATACCCGCGTTATTGGCGAAGAGTTGGATGCATAATTATGGCTGATAAATTACAATGGCTGGAAAAACACCTTGTGCTCATCCGATATGTTACAGTAGAGGATGCAATAAGAGGAGAGGGCTTTAAGATCCGCCCTGATCTAGAAGAGATATATAGCGGGGTGAGCTCCGCTGAAGAGATGGTCTTTAAGTTGGCTGATGCAAAAGACCATAAGAGCGCTTGCGAGCTTATGGCGTATATTACGCATAGACGGGCAGGGATCTGGTGGGGGTATAAATGCGCCCTCTCTCTTATAGAGGAGTTGAACATCGCCCCCCCGAAGGTGCGGGATATTGAAGATATAACTCTAAAGTTCAAGCCCGATGTTCCTGATTTCGCCAAAGTGAAGCTGCCTAAAGTAAATCCAGCGGATATTGCGAAGTTGAAAGATACCCATGCTCAGATGCAAGCGTTGCAAAAAGAGATGATGAGCAAGGTCGATCCAAAGATACATAAACTTTTGGAAGATGCTTTAGATATTTCGTTCAATGAATTCAAGAAAGAATATGGGATGACTCCCATAGAGGTGGCGCAAAAACTCGCAATGATAAGCCCTGATATTCCACCGATTGATATGAATTCCCCCATATTTAAGGCTGTTGACGAGTTAAAAGCAAGGATGGCCGCCATACGGAAGGAGACGATAGATACAATAAAATCTGTGATACCCCCTAAAGTACCCGCCCATGAAAAAAAGATGAGGGATAATGCTTTAGAGGCGGTTTACCGCTGGGTTGTCTCCCCAGATGATCTGAATTCTAAACTCGCTATGGATGCAGGCAACGCATGTGTTAATTTGCCTGCAGGCTTACTCGCCCTTGCTGCTTTCTGGTCTTTCGGCAACCTTATGCCCACAGGGGAGATCGTGGTTCCCACCCCGCCGGGGCTTGCCGCGAACGGTTTAGCCCAGTTCTTCCTTAAATGCGCTCTGGAAAAAGGGGGGACAAGGAAGCCTAAGGAACGCTTTGAGCACTATTTTAACTTAGGGGTTGAGGTGCTCTCAGGACGTGACAACTGGGAGAGCACTCTGACGGGAGAAACTTCAGAGCATAAAAGGGCAGAGAAGTTAAAAGAAGATATGCCCCATCCCGCACAGACGAACTATAAAAGGTGGACAGAACCGCCTAAGGAAGATTAGATTATTTTTAGAGGATGTCATGGAACTTTTAGAGATGATCGTTACCGATCAAAACAGCAAGGCTGAACCAACAACATACGGCGCATACTCTTACATTGTAGATGCAAACGGCAAGAAAGACCCATATAAATTTTACGCCGCACTGGAGCCCGCCGCAGGCACCGCAACTAGAGCGGCGCAGGTTGTATCGATAGTAATGCCCCTCGGAGGTGATCAGTCAGGGCTTTATAAATTTCCCCGCATTGGCGAGAAGGTGCTGGTGGCGCACGATAGCGCCTACTACCTTATGGGCTACCTTCCGGGCGAAAACAACTCTCTGTATGAGACAGAAGAAGAAAACAAGGATATACAAGGGTTGACTGATCAAGAAGGGTTAATATTCCGCTATAAGATGACAGGGCAGAACACCGATACCCCATATGAGTATTCAGAGGTGGCTTTCTACAAAGACGATGACCACTGGGTGCGTACAGACGCCAACGGCAACCCAATTAAAAAAGTCCACAAACTCAATATTCAGTCAACGGGGAATATTGAGAATAAAACTGACAACTACTACTCCGTTAAGGCTAGGCGGATGGATATAGATTTAGGGAGCGCTGGGGTGACAGTTGCTGAATTAAGCGATCTCGCCGCCGGTTGCGGTAGAATTAATGCAAAAAACAAATTAACTATCAATGCTGACGAGGGAATAACCCTTACTTCTGGACGCTCCACTATATCCATATCAGATGCGGGCGTCTCAATCTCCAGC
The DNA here is from genome assembly GCA_031276055.1 of Deferribacteraceae bacterium. Classification (GTDB taxonomy): domain Bacteria; phylum Chrysiogenota; class Deferribacteres; order Deferribacterales; family JAISNW01; genus JAISNW01. Next base: position 2,989 of record JAISNW010000233.1, read on the forward strand.
ATGAAGTCCAATTTTGCATCGGGCGGGGACTCGTCAATAAATATTAACCCTTTCAGCGGGCTTGTTTTCCGCGGGCAACGGGCGGATTTTGCAACCACCACAGGAATTACATTGGCTGATGGTTGGGGAGGCAGCATTAAGACATGTTTAGGGATAGTTGATGTAAGCGGGTGGCAGACCAATCTTGGCGGGAAACCTACCTTACCCATTAATTTAGGGGTAAATATAGCTAAGCAGACCGATGCCTATACCACTAACTTCGTAAATATAGGAAGAAGTTTGGAAGATCAGTCTCCTGGAAGCACATATTGGAAGAATGCGGCAAAAGGAGCAGAATCAGTTGTATCATCGTCATCCGCTTTCGTCTTAAGCCTTTCTCAAGCGTATACTAACCCTCTCGGAACAAATAGTCTGTTGGGAACCCTCTCTGCAATTATGACTATAATATTCAAACTATTTGACAAAGTTCTCTATAGCCTAAACACCACCTTTACCCCTGAAGAAAGGGAAAAACTCATTATTTCCGCCTTGGTTACGGAATTGACTTACTCAGGAATAGTTATTGGGGCTCTGATTGCGAAGAGTTCTGCAACTGCTGTGGGTTCTCTATACGGTGCTAATGTGGGAGTTTTTTCGGGCAATGTGGATGTGACCGGCTTCTCCTGCACATTGGCGTCGGCTACTGGCGCTGAAAACACTGCTCCTATGGCTGGCTTGCCGATTGGGCAAGAATTTCTAACAATGGGGTTAGATTAAGAATATGAACAATTTAGAGAAATTGTGTAGACCGATTCTCGCCTGCATCTGCAACTACGAACAGTATGCGGCGGCGTCTCCCCTCACTATGGAACGTTTTAAGGCGGAGGTTGAATTCCTCTTGGAGAACGCCCGCAGAGAAGCCGCTAAAAAGCCTTCTCTAGCGGCGGAATTTGCTAAGATAGAACGTCCACTCGTATTCTTTGTGGATTATATGGTGAAGGAAGGGAGTTTCTCTTTCAGCAAGGGGTGGCGGGAGCTGGCAAGGCAATATAACGAGCTTTCAGGGGATGAGAAGTTCTTTGACCTATTAGATAAAGCCTTTAACGACCCGGAGGCGGAGAACGTCATCCCCCTCTACTACACCATGATGGGCTTAGGCTTTGATGGGGTTCACAAAGGCGATTACGGCTTTATTGAAAAAGAGTTAAGGCTCTGCGCAGCGCGTTTTTCCGAGCCTCCTGATCTCTTTACAGAGGAGCTCACCCCGCAAAACCCCGCTTTAGAGGCTAAAACCCACCGCAAATCCCACTTTGCTATGGCGGTGAACTTCATTTTAGCGCTCTCCCTCCTCTTTTTAATCTCCAGCGGGGTATACAATTTTATCACCTTCGGCAATATAACAGATGATTACCGCACCGCCCTTGCAGCCGCTGCGGAGAATTCCACATTAGGCGGCGCGCCGGAGGCGGCGGATGCCC
>JAISNW010000030.1 GCA_031276055.1 Deferribacteraceae bacterium
ATATCCGTTGCTAGACGGATTAAATTTTGTGCTGTATCCTGCTCGTCATTGCTTACAGTAAGGGTTTTGAGCTCTCTTTTTATATTTTTTCTGCTATCGACGTACAGAGCCGCTAGAAATATGGGGAAAAGAATATCTCTATTTACTCTACTATAAACGCTTTTCATAGTGCGTATAAGAGTTTTTAAGTTCGGTTCAAAACCGAAAACCGTTTGCAAGATTCCATAGTGCGCCAACTGTTCATAAAGATATTCATTGGGGTCAGCGCAGCTAAAATATCTTAGCTCTTGACAGATCCTCTCGTTTGCAACACCTCTAATAAAGGGGCATGCCTCACCAGCGAGGGCAAAAAAGCTCTCTGTAAGCTCAAAGTCTAAAAGAGCTGCAAATCTAAAGGCGCGCAATATCCTTATAGGGTCGTCTAAAAGCGAGCGGGGGTAAGCGGGTTTAATCTTTTTAGCATATATATCCGACGGATCCCCTAAAAGCCCCCCCTCTAAATTGAGAGCTAGATTATTTATAGTAAAATCTCGTAAAGCGAGGTCTGCTCTAATATCTTCACCCCTAGGAGCTGAAATATCTATATGAAATCTCCCAAATGGGAGGCGGATATTGCCCTTAAAGGAGATCGGCCTTCTCCGGATACGGCGCGCCAAAAGATCGGCATAGTTCCTGTAATCTCCGCCGAAGACTGTTATATCTATATCTTGTAGGGGTAATTCAAGGATAATATCCCTTACCGCCCCCCCCACAATATACACATCATACCCATCTGCTTTCAACTTTGAGATAGGGAGGTTTTCATTAAGAGAGAGCATCATATAGATAAATTAGAGCTAAAGGCATTAAAGATCAATCTTTTTATATAAGCGCTCTCTCCTATATTCTTTATTGACTTTCCTATCCAATGAAGTTAATTTAATTTAATAGCTCATTTGGGTTATTTAAGGGGTTTTGGGGATGTTTTGGGGAATAGGATGCGTAGTCTAACCGTTGCTTCGCTGATATGCTTATTGTTTTTTTTCTGTGCAGCTCCTGCCCTTTCAGAGGGGTGGGCGCCGCCTAATAGAAAAAACTACCTAAGCATCCCAGGCATAACTGAAAGTGAAATTAAAGCGGTGGAGAAACTTAAAGGTGAGAGAGCTTACTTCGTACTGGGCTCTGTTTTAAGCGAAAACGCCTTTTACAGCGGCGATGCCTCTATCAAAGGTTTTTCTGCCCACTTCTCAGAACTCTTGACAGAGATATTCGGCATCCCCTTTGTCCCTAAAGTTTATTCATGGAATGATCTCTATGACGGGTTGGTTCTTGAAGATATAGATTTCACGGCTGAATTTTACACAGATTTTTACGGTTCTGCATATTTTGCCACAACACCCCTCCTTTCCCGCTCTGTTAAGGTTTTGCGCCCAAAAAACGCCCCGCTCTTTTCCGAAATTCGCTACAGCAAGCCCCTCAAGATAGGGCTTATTAAAGATATACCCACCTATGAAGAGCTAAAATCTTTCTTTGATTTTAAGCATACAACACTTCGTATATGGGATACAGAGGCTGCTTACAATCTCCTGCTTTCAGGGGAGTTGGATGCAATAATCACCGATGATTCCTCGCGGATGCCTATTGATCTCACAGATGAGATAAACGTTGAGGATTTTTACCCCCTCATATACACAAAAACTTCTTTTGCCACCTATAACAGAGAGCTTGAACCGATAATCAGCATCTTCCAAAAGTATATTAACTCCTTCACCAGCAAAGATTTTGAAAAGCTCCTTATGGATATGAAAAAAGAGGGAGAGCTTGACTTTCTAAGATATAGGCTCTTTAGAAGCCTTACCCCCGCAGAAACCCAGTTGATAAACCGCTATACATATAACAAAAAGGTTGTTATGGTTCAGGCGGCTAGTGAGAATTACCCTATCATCTTCTTTGATCAACAGTCTGCTGTCTGGCGCGGGATAGCAGTTGACGCACTCAATGAGATAGCCGGCTTCACAGGCTTAACTTTTGCCCCATACGAAGGGCGGCTTTCCGATAATGACGCCGAGATGAGCGTTGAGGTTGTTAGAACCAATGAAACAGAGAATAACTACCTATGGACAGACCTTCCTTTCTTCTCTAACACATTCGCTCTGATCTCCAAAGCCTCTCAAGACGATATCAGCATCTCGCGCGTCTGGCGCAGCAAGGTGGGGATTGTAAATAACACCCCGTATATGGCTGTCTTTAAGGAGTGGTTTCCAAAACATACGGGGCTATATATCTTTGAAGATTATAAAACGCTTCTAAGCGCTCTTGACAGAGGGGATGTAGACTGCATTATGGGCTCGCGCTCTCTACTTATGAATCTAACCAGTTTTCACGGCAGGATAGAGGTTCGCGCCAATCTAACCTTTGATTACCCTTTCAATTCATATTTTGCATTTAAGAAAGATCAAGAGCTGCTGCGTTCTATTGTAAACAAATCTATGCAGTTAGTCGACCTAGAGAGGATAGCGGCGGACTGGAATCAAGATGTGTTTGACTACCGCGCTAAATTAGCGGGGGCGGTGCTGCCATTCCTTGTAGCTCTGCTTATCACCCTGACCACTACAATATTTTTCCTAGTTTATTTCTTGAAAAAGCGGAAAAATATCAATAAAAAACTTGAGGAGGCTGTAGAACAGCGCACTCAAGAGCTCTTAGAACAAACTAAGGCGGCTGAAGGCGCATCTAGGGTAAAGAGTGAATTTTTAGCCAATATAAGCCACGAGATAAGAACCCCTCTAAACGCCATAATCGGTTTAGGAGAGCTGGAACTTATGAAAAAGCTCCCCAAAGACACCCACACAAATATTGAAAAGATTTTCAGCTCAGGCAAAACCCTTTTGAGCATTATAAACGATGTGTTGGATATTTCTAAGATAGAATCAGGCAAAGTGGAGATAATTGAAGTTGCTTATGAGCTTGCCAGCCTGATAAACGATACTATCCATATTAATATTGTCCGCATCGGTTCAAAGCCTATCGCCTTTGTTTTAGATATTGACGAATCTCTGCCTATAAAGCTCTTAGGGGATGAACTTAGGGTAAAGCAGATAATAAACAACCTCCTCTCCAACGCTTTTAAGTATACTAAATATGGAACCGTCACCCTTTCTATACATCGCGAAGGCGATAACCCGCTGCAGCAGGGAGAGCCTATTCAACTTAACATATCTGTTAAAGATACAGGACAGGGGATAAAAGAAGATGATATGCCTAAGCTCTTCTCAAAATACAATCAACTTGATACAAGGGCAAATAGGAAGATTGAGGGAACAGGGCTAGGGCTCTCAATATGCCTTAATTTCGTCAAGATGATGGGAGGAGAGATCAGCGTTGAGAGTGAGTTCGGACGCGGCAGCACATTTTCTCTAACCATAAACCAGAAGATTGTTGATCCATCCCCCATAGGTTATGAAACGGTGGAAAACCTTCGCAAATTCCGCACCGTAGGGCAGCGCAAAGGCTTTTCTCAAGATATTGTAAAGGTTTACATGCCATACGGCAAAGTTTTAGTCGTTGACGATGTGCCCACAAACCTTGATGTTGTGAAGGGGATGATGCTCCCCTATGGGTTGATGATGGATTTTGCTTTAAGCGGCATGGAGGCTATTGAGATGATAAAGGCGGAAAAACTCCGCTACGATGTCATCTTTATGGATCATATGATGCCTAATATGGATGGGATAGAGGCGGTAAAGATCATAAGAAACGAGATAAACACCGAATACGCTCGGACAGTTCCTATCTTAGCATTTACCGCCAACGCTCTTATAGGCAATGAAGAGCTCTTTCTTGCCCACGGTTTTCAAGGTTTTCTTTCAAAACCCCTTGATGCGGTTAAACTAGACGAAGCTCTTAACAAGTGGGTAAGAAACCGAGAACGTGAGAGTGAGGTTAAAATAGTTGAAGACAACGCAATAAGAAACCCTACCTTATTAAAAACTACGATAGAGGGGTTGAATATAAAAAAGGGGGTCGACCGTTTCGGCGGCAATTCAGAATCCTACATTACGGTTCTTCGCTCCTACCTTACCAACACCACCGCCATCATTGAGAGCTTAAAGGCAGTTAAACCTGAAAATATCAAGGATTACGCCATAAGAGTTCATGGAATTAAAGGCAGCAGTTACAGCATTGGAGCAGATCTTGTAGGGGATATGGCAGAGCAGCTTGAACTAGCTGCAAAAAGCGATGAATATGAATATATCAGCGCAACAAATATCTTCTTCATCAACAAGTTAGAGGAGCTGCTGGAAAAGTTGAGGCTGCTTATAACTTCCCTTGACAGCGAAACGCCCGCCCAAACTACTAAGCCCGCTCCTGATAAAGAGCTGCTTGCACAACTTCTTGAAGCTTGCCAGCGTGTGGATATAGACGAAATTGAAAATTGTATTGCTAATCTTGAAAAATTTCGTTATGAAAATGATGACAATCTTATTGTATGGCTTAGGGGCGAGTTCGATAAATTTGAATTTGACTCCATAATAAATAGACTTTCAACAGAACTTGGGGTGCAGATAAACACAGGCGGATAATTGGAGATTAAACAAAATGAGCGGTGACAAAAAAAAGGTAATGATTGTTGACGACAATATTACAAATCTTACGGCCTGTAAAGTCGCCCTATCGGGCGAGTATGCGGTGCTACCGGCCCCATCGGGCGAGAAGATGTTTAAGCTGCTTGAGCGGATAACCCCTGATCTATTCTTATTAGATGTTGAGATGCCTGATATGAGCGGTTATGAGATAATCAGAATTATTAAAGATAATCCCGTTTTAGCAGATATCCCTGTAATATTTCTTACCGCTATGAGCGATTTCGGCAATGAGTTAGAAGGGCTCTCCTTAGGAGCTGTGGATTATATAACGAAGCCGTTTTCACCCCCCTTGCTTGCTAAGAGGATCGCTGTACACCTTCAGATAGAAGCGCAGAAACAGTTGGTAAAAGAGCAGAAAAAACAGTTAGAGTATTATGTCAATAATTTAGAGCATATGGTAGAAGAAAAAACCCATACCATCCTTGAATTGCAGAGGGCTATTTTCAACCTCCTTGCTGAAGTAGTTGAATATAGAGACTATGAAACAGGAGGGCATGTTGCGCGCACCTCAATGTATATTGAATTAATGTTAGACGAGCTCTTAAAGCGGGATATCTATGCAGATGAGATAAGAAGTTGGGATCGCCAATTTGTCATCCTCTCTTCCCAACTTCACGATATAGGCAAAGTGGCAATCCCTGACAGCATCCTCCTTAAACCTGCTAAACTCACCCCTGAGGAGTTTGAAGAGATGAAAAAGCACACTACCTATGGGGCAAAGATGATAGAGCGGATAGAAGACAACACCGCCGAGCGCAAATTCATAGAACATGCTAAGATTATGGCATTGTGCCACCATGAATGGTGGAACGGAAAAGGCTACCCTCAAAAACTTGAAAGTATAAATATTCCGCTTCAAGGGCGCATAATGGCGATTGCAGATGTATATGACGCCCTTATTACAGCTAGACCGTATAAAGAAGCGTTTAGCCATAAACAGGCGGTGGAGATAATAGAAAGAGAATCAGGCACGCACTTTGACCCGCTGATAGTTGAGGTTTTCTCAGCCATATCGGCTTCGTTTGAGGAGATATTGCATAAAAGTTAAAAGACAATGCCAAAAGATAGATATACTCTTTCGCCGTCATAAAAACCGATCAGATCAGCCGCACTATCTGTTTCAGCTTCATACTTCCCCTGATGATTAGGCAAGTTAAGT
>JAISNW010000042.1 GCA_031276055.1 Deferribacteraceae bacterium
ATCCGCGTGCTACAAACCTTCTAAGAGCCTCATATACTCCCTTACTCCCTCATTTACAGAGGTGAAAGGGTTTTTATACCCCGCCGTCTCCCTTAACTTTTTCAAGTCCGCTTGGGTAAACTTCTGATACTTCCCTTTAAGCTCTTCAGGGAAAGGGATGTATTCCAACTGAACGGAAGGATAACATTCATGAACTGCCTCCGCAACCGCTGTAAAACTCTCCGCCCGCCCAGTTCCGCAATTATAAACTCCTGATGGAACATCATTTTGCCACATATGGATAATTACTGAAACAACATCATCAATGTAGACGAAGTCTCTTAAAAAAGAGTCGCTTCCGTCAAAGAGTTTCATAGATTCACCCCTTTTTACCTGATTATAAAGGTGGTAGGCGACAGAGCTCATCTTCGCCTTATGAGCCTCCCCGCTGCCGTAAACGTTAAAATACCGTAAGCCGATGGTTTTTAGATTTAAGTCGGAGAACTCCCTAAGCATATAGCGATCAAATTGAAATTTAGAAAAAGCATATGGGTTAAGGGGGGCTTCACATTCTCTCTTCTCTTCAAAACCATTTTCACCGTTGCCGTAAACCGCAGCGCTGGATGCGTATATAAATGGGATGCACTCTTTAGCGGCATATTTAAGGAGCTTTTTAGAGTATTCATAATTTACATCCATTATAAACCGACCGTCTGCAACGGTGGTGTCCGAGCACGCTCCCTGGTGGAAGATAACAGAAAAGTAGAGTTTTTTCCACTTGGAGAAGAGAGCTCGATAGTCCAGATAATCCTTAAATTCAAGGTTTACAAGATTTCTACACTTCGTTCCGTCGGTAAGATCATCGGTAATGGTTATATTGCTATAACCTAACTCATTGAGCTTTTTTACTAGATTAGAGCCTATAAAACCCGCTCCGCCTGTTACTAAAATACTCTCTGGCATAGATATACCCGCTAAATTATATGCCTATCAGCATACCACTTTTTCCTCCTTTGTCAATGCAAACAAAAATATATACTTAATAATACGTTCTCTTTCACTTTTTTAGCATATAATGAAAATATCGCTTGACAGCTATTATTTCATTTCATATTATGTAACTAGGTTTACTATGAATTAGGAGAGGAGTTTTATGAGCGTTTATCAGAAGATTACTGATCTTATTGGGAAAACCCCGCTGTTGGAGCTTAGCAATTATGCAGCTGCAGTGGGGGCTGGGGCTAGAATATTAGGCAAATTGGAATATTTTAACCCCGCTGGCAGCGTTAAGGACCGTATCGCCAAAGCTATGATCGACGATGCAGAAAATCGCGGGGCGATAAAGCCCGGAGTCTCTGTTTTAATAGAACCCACGAGCGGCAACACCGGCATAGGGCTTGCAGCGGTGGCGGCGGCTAGGGGTTACAGAATCATCTTGACGATGCCTGAAACTATGAGCGTTGAGCGGCGCAACCTCTTAAAAGCTTATGGAGCGGAGTTGGTGTTGACCGAAGGCGCAAAAGGGATGAAAGGCGCTATTGAAAAAGCAGCGGCTCTCGCGGCTGAAACTCCTAACAGCTTTATCCCCAGCCAATTTACCAACCCCGCTAATCCTGAAGTGCACAAACAGACCACAGGACCTGAAGTTTACAGCGATACCAACGGCGAGGTGGATATATTTGTCAGCGGGATAGGAACAGGCGGCACAATCACAGGTGCGGGCGAATACCTTAAATCTAAAAAACCGTCCACTTATATTGCGGCGGTAGAACCTGCAGCATCTCCCGTGCTCTCTAAAGGGACGCCTGGACCGCATAAGATTCAGGGGATTGGAGCTGGTTTTGTTCCTGAGGTGCTAAACACAAAGATATATGACGAGATAGTGACAGTAGAAAATGAGGCGGCTTTTGAAACAGGGCGGCTCTTAGCCAAAAAAGAAGGGCTGCTGGTGGGGATATCCTCCGGTGCAGCAGCTTGGGCGGCGGCAGAGTTGTCAAAACGCCCAGAGAATAAAGGGAAGGTTATTGTTGCGATCTTGCCTGATACGGGTGAACGCTATCTTTCCACCCCAATGTTCGCTTAATTATTTCTTCACAGAAAAGGGGGATAATCCCCTTTTTCACTTGCATCTTTTGTTCTTTACTATCCTATTTTCCCCTTAAAACTCTTTACAAAATAGAGGAATCTTTATATTATTGCTTAATGGGAGGAGTTTTTATATATAAGATAGGGTTAGGTTTTGATGCACACCCTTTTACAGAAGGGAGAAAGCTGATAATAGGCGGCGTCTGCATAGATTACGAGTTTGGCCTTTTAGGCCATAGCGATGCGGATGTGCTCATCCATGCCGTTATAGATGCTATAGCGGGAATCTGCCTTAATAAAGATAAAGGTGTTCTCTTTCCTGATTCTGATCCCGCTTATAAAGGTGCAAACAGTATAGACTTACTCCGTAAAACAGCTTTTCTTGTAGATAAAGCGGGGTATAAGGTGTGTAATATAGATTCTACTATCATAGCTCAAATCCCTAAATTTACCCCATATATCCACCTCATGCGTGAAAATATTGCAAAAGCCTTGAATATTGAAACCGCCGATGTATCTGTAAAAGCCACAACCACAGAATATCTTGGATTTACAGGGCGAAAAGAGGGGATAGCAGCCGTTGCCAACGCTTTAGTCATTAAAAAACAACTTTAGGAGCATTTTCTGAAAATAGTATGCTTAGGAGGCGCCGGCGAGATCGGGATGAACCTCTATATTTACGAAACCGATGACTCCGCTCTTATTGTAGACTGCGGAGTTATGTTCGGCGATGGCTGCCTCCCTGCTGTTGATATTATCCTCCCTGATTTTACCTATATTCAAAATATCCGCGATAAATTAAAAGGGCTTTTAGCCACCCACGGCCATGAAGATCATATAGGGGGGATCGCTCGGCTGCTCTCTATTATAGATATTCCTATATATACAGGGAGATTCACTAAGGAGCTCTTATCTTCTAAAGTAAAGGATCACCCTAAAAATATAAAGCTCATTGCCCCTCTTGAAGAATATCTCTTTGGAAGCATTAAAGCAACATTTTTCCCCGTCCTTCACTCCATCCCTGATACATATGGAGTCGCTTTAGAGATTGAAGGGAAACGGATTGTTCATATGTCTGATTTTGCATCTTTAGATATTCCAAATTTTCTTAAAAGAGATGATATATACCTACTAATGCTTGATTCTACAAATTCTATCCATACTGAAGATTTCAAAGATGAATATTACCATATTAAAACTGAAAGCGATGTGGCAGATGTGCTTAAAGATATTATTAAAAACTCTACGGGCAAAGTCTTTTTCACCACCTTCGCCTCCAATGTAGAGAGGTTAAAAGGGGTAATAGAGGCTAGCGAGGCTTGCGGTCGTAAAATAGTTATAGTCGGTTCAGCGATGGAGAAAACTATAGAGATAACCTCTCGTCTTGCTATTATAGATAATATTAAAGAGAGGTTGATAGGGATAAAAACTGCTGTAGATTACCCACCCGAAAAGTTAGTTTATATTATAAGCGGGTGCCAAGGAGAGTATAACAGCGCGCTTTATTCTGTAATAAAAGGTGAACGTAATCTTGTAAGCATGGATAGAGGCGATACCCTTATTTTAAGCTCTCGCATAATACCAGGCAATGAGAGGTGGATTAATAGTATAGTTAATAAATCTATAAGAGATGGGGTAACTGTTATTCAAGCTGCAGATCGTTTAGTCCATATTTCAGGCCACGCCGCAGGCAGAGAACTTGAGAGAGTAATATCTGAACTTAATCCTAAATATTTCATCCCTATTCATGGAGAATATCGGCATATGAAGGCATGCGCTGCTATAGCGCAACGTTGCGGCGCTATAGTGCATATATTGGAATCAGGGGTATGTCTCGAATTTTTAGAGGATGAGGTCAACCGCTCAACTTTCCCAAACACCCCTGTATTCATTGATAATTATGGAAAACCATTCAATAACCTTGTTTTAGATGAACTTCAACATATCTCTAAAGAGGGAATAGTAATTATTGCAAAGAAGGGTAAACGCTACTTTGCAAAGAGTATAGGGGTAATGCTCTCTAAAGGGGTAATACAAGGGTTATGCACAACCCTTTCAAACTCAAAAAATGCTGATGAAGCGGTTAAAAACGCAAAAAAATATATAAAAAAGAAGAGCGGTCATAGACCGTTGGTGATAAAGATATGATATATCTTTTATTACTTTCAACAAAGTTAAACTTTTTTCAAAGTTTAACTTGTAAATTTTGATAGTGTTGAAAGTTTTGCAGACTTTTTCAAGAGGTTATTTCTTTAAGAGGATGGCTAAAAATCAGTTGTTTTTTAGTTTTCAACAATGTAGTATACGCTAGTAGTAATAATAGAGAGTCTTAAAAAAGATAATATAAAAATTATTATCTGTTGATAACTTATATTTGGAGTATGAATACATGAAATTTATTGTTGAAAAGAGCGTTATAAACCTTCCTCTTCAATATGCCGCTGGTTTTACAATGGTTAAAAACCTTAGCACTATCTTGCAGAATGTATATATAGAGGCAGATGTAGAGAAAGGGGAGGTAACAATTAAAGCTACAAATTATCAGATCAGCTTTAGCTCTTCTATAAAAGCTGAGGTAATTTCGGGTGGAGTGGTGACAGTTGAGGCGGAGATATATAAAAATATTAATGTGCTGCCTGATGGGGATATAACTTTTGAACTGCGAGGAGATACCTTCTTTATCAGTCAGACTGATGATGACGGCGGAACTATTGAGTTTAAGCTCCCCACTCTTAACCCTGATCTATTTCCAAAAAGTCCTGTTATATCGTCTGATTATAGCTTTAAGATAAACGGCAGACTCTTAATAAATCTCTTTAAGAAGGTGGTATTTTGCGTATCAAACGACCCTGCTAGGATAGAGTATAATGGGGTGCACCTATCTATATTTGCAGATCATATTGAAGTTTCAGCGTCTGATCTGCAGAGGGTGGCAAATGCTAAAGCTACCCTTGATGAACCTATAAGGGATGAATTTTCAATTAATATCCTTAAAATAACAGTTCAAGATGTAATTAAAATCTTTGAAAATGAGAATTTATTGACAATCGAAACTGATAAAAAACATGTTTCCTTCACAGGAGAGCGAACTACTGTTACCTCTAAACTGATAGAAAAGAATGTGACGAGGATTTCAAAGCTATTACACGATCCTTTCAGTATTAAAGCTGTAATAAATAGAAAGAAAGTTTATGAGGCATTAAAAAGGATGTTCTCTGCTGCGGGAGAACAAACTTTCAGCGTTCGGTTCGATTTTTCGGGGAGCAACCTTGTGCTGTCTAGTCAAGGCAAAGAGAAAGAAGGCAGGGATAACACCATAAGAGATGTAGAGATAACGGAAAATGAGTTTTCTACTGTCTTAAACTCTAAACTCCTTATGGAGATACTTGCAAATATTGGAACTGATAAGGTGGTATTTAACTTTAACCAGAAAGATAAGCCAATTTTAATACACCCTGACGATGAAAGCGCTAAATATATTATGGTGCCGATAATAACTGAGAGATATATATAGCTGTATTAAGCTGACTCTCTACACTCCTTGCAGCTTTCTGATTTTTGAGTTATCTTATCAGTTAGATTTTTGGCGGAGAGTTATGAACGCAATCTATCCCGGCACCTTTGATCCTTTTAGTTTAGGGCATTTAGATATAGTTATCAGGGCAAAGCAGATATATGACGAAGTCACTGTAGCGGTATCTGATAATGCGCGTAAAAATCCGATGTTTTCCTTTGAAGAGCGCATTGAGATGGCAAAATTGGCGGTAGGCGATCTAAAAGGGGTGGAAGTCATCGGTTTTTCAGGGCTCTTAGTTGATGTTATGCGTGAACGCGGTATAAAGTTCATGCTCCGAGGAATAAGAGGGATGCTCGATTTCGAATATGAGTTTCAGATGGCGCAGGTAAACCGTTCTATGCTTTCAGATTTTGAACCTATCTTTTTGATGCCGGGAGAAAAATATATGGTTTTAAGCTCCACTTTT
>JAISNW010000114.1 GCA_031276055.1 Deferribacteraceae bacterium
CTGTTGCGCTCCCCACAGAAGATGCTTTAATCTCAATTAAACCATCGCTGTTTACCGTTCCAGCGTATACACTGTCTCCAACACCCTTTCCAACAGCTATAGCCTCTCCTGTGAGCATAGACTCATCTACAGCGGCATTGCCGGAGGTGACAAAGCCGTCCACAGGCACTCTATCCCCTGCAGCAACCCGCAAGATATCGCCCTGTTGCACCTTCCCCACCGGCACCACCGCATAAACATCCCCCTCGCCTTTTAGCCGTGCAAACATCGGCACAAGAGAGAATAGGGATAAAAGCCCTGATTTCGCCCTATGCCTAGCAGAGAGATCAAGGTATCTGCCAAGTGTGATAAGGGTGATAATAGTAGCAGATGTGTCAAAATAAACCTCACGTTGTAAAAAGATGGCGGCAACGCTATAGATATAGGCACTTGCGCTGCCTAAAGCAACTAAGAGATCCATCGATGCATGCAGAGAGCGAATATTCTTTATAGAGTTTAAGAAGAACGGCTTACCGGTATATATAAGAACAGGCGTTGCCAAGAGCCAAGATATAGCCTGCATGACATGCTTAGTGGTTTGGGGCATATCGTTGAAATACCCCGCATAAAGAGCAAAGCTATACATCATCAACTGCATGGTAAAAAAAGCGCCGACAGCAAAGCGCATAAAGAGATCGCGCTTTTCTTTATTAGATACTATAGGGTTTGTTGCAACAGGGGGGTAGCCCGCCTTTGCAACAGCAAGAAGAATATCTTTTAATTCTATCTTTTTAGGATCAAACTCTAAGACTGTTCTATAGGTGGCGTAATTGACGCGAACCGAGAGCACCCCCGCCTGCTTTTTTATGATGTTTTCCACCAACCAAACACATGCGGCGCAACGAACCGCCGTTATAAAAAAGACGACGCTGCATGCGCCCGAAGGATTCTCTGTGACGCAATCCTTGAAAAGCTCCTCAATTACGAATACATTAGGATCAACTTTTGCGGTCACAACCCCCGCTTTACGCTCGTAGTAGCTAGCCAGCCCAAGGCTGTGGATCATCTCCCAAGCGGTGCGGCAGCCGTCACAGCAGAACTCTTCGGTTGAAGGCGCTCCGCAATGACGGCAAACGCTAGTCGTCATCAAGTATCCTGTACTTCGGACCTTCAGGATCTTCGAACTGTTCCCTCTTATGCGCCCAGATAAGCAACGCTAATACACCCGCCGAAACGATAAGGCTTACCCCTATTAAGATGTAAAGCGAGCTCATCTTTTTAATTAGCGTAGAGAACTGCAAAAGCGAGCGGAACTCCAATCATAACTGCTAAAGCCAAAAACATAACGATGGTGCCTGTTTTCATGGGACATCTCCTTTAATTTATATAGAAAGATTTAACCAAACTCACCGGAACGCCTTTATAGGTGTAGTCCAAACTAATATCATACCAACCTTCCGCGCCTTTCTTAAAATCCGCCAGCCACCTCTCGCCCATTCCCGCCCAAGACGCCGCAGCCTTTCCGCCGCCCGGCAAAAACACACTAAAATCAACCGTGCCGTTATCAGGCTCTGGAAGGATATTCACCTCAAGGCGGCAGTTCTCAACGCATTTAATATCCCAGCTTATATCAGAGTCTTTCAATATCTCTGAAGAGCGGTCGGTCTGCAGCCCTTTAACATAGAGAGAATTCCCCACCCTGTCGTCTCTATGGGCGCTGCCCACAAAGATGAGGGGAACAACAGTTGCAAGCGCAAGCAGTATAAGCACTAACATAGCTTTCATAGATAGTCTAACTAATCCTTCAGGGGCACTGCAACCCACTCCTCGAACCTGCCGCGTAAAGCACGGGCTCGAAGATCAGGCTGCCCTTCCGCTTCAAATTCAATGTCTACTACTTTAATATCTTTTGTAGGAAGTGTAAAGAGTGTAATTAAATTTTCTCCATTATAAAGCTGCACAGCTATATTTTCATCATATTTATTCTCCAATGTAATTGAGAGCTGATATAAGGTTTTACCTGCCGCTTCTGTCTTATTATAGCTATTCATAGTGACTTTAAGCTCTTTGACGCCTAAAAAGGCAACAGCTGAAATTCCCACAAAGGCGAGCCCTACTATAAGGGTTATCAACTTATTAACCTTAAACGGCCTAAACTTTCTCCCTCCAAAAAAATAGCCTACAAGCGATGGTTTATCTTTCTTCGCCATCACATTAGAACACGCATCGACGCAGGCAGCGCAGGAAACGCATTTAGAACTTAACCCGTCTCTAATATCTATCCCCGCTGGGCATACGCGGGCGCATATATTACAGTGGATGCACTCTCCAAAAGTTTCAGGGAAAACGCCGATCCTAAGAGTATCGTTATCAAACATAATAGATTGAAGCATAGAGTAAGGGCATACCGTGGTGCAAAACTTCCGCCCCCAGAGGATAAACAAAAATAGGAAGAGAGCAGCAAACCACCAAGCAATATGTATTGCGCCGCTAGAGAAGCGTGTGATAAAGGCGGTAAAATCCATCGTATATAAGATCATCCCGCAGACAGCTAGAAAAGCTACTAAAAGTGCAAGAGAGACCCGCTTAAAATAATAGACGCCTGCCTTTTTCTTCCGTGTATCTTTTATAGGGATTATCTCTAAAGAGAGCCCCTGCGGGCAGAGCCAACCGCACCATATCCGCCCGAAAACCTGTGTAGCATAGATAAAGAAGAAAAGCAGGGCAAATGTAACAAGGAGGATTGTAAATATATGAGATGAGCTTATGAAACCGCCCGCAAAATATATCTTCATCTCTGAAAGGTCAAAACGTATAAACGGCAAGCCGTTTATACGGAGAAAGGGGAGCGCAAAAAAGAGAATAACTATAATGAGATAAACAGCTCTCCGTTTAGAGATATAGCTAGTTTTTCTCTTCATCTTTTATGATGTCGTATTTAGGCTGCTCCACACTGTCTTTGCGTTTCGGAGAAAAATAGTATATAAAAGCTGCAATAAGCAAGATGCATAAAACTCCGCCAAAAACATAGGTAATTATCGCCACTTATATCCCTCCTATCTGAAAAGTTTCCACACCGGAGTAAGACTCTATCATAAAATAAGTGTGTGTGTCAAAAAAAAGATCATACCGCACTCGGTTTTACACAAGCAAAAGACCAAAGAGTAA
>JAISNW010000141.1 GCA_031276055.1 Deferribacteraceae bacterium
CCTTTTCATTTACAGTGATAACCTCTTTTAACTCTTCACACCCCTCCGCTTTAACAGAAAGTTCAAAATCCCCGCTCTTTGAATAATCCAAGGGGATAAGAACTTGCGTCCACAGCTCATCTTTAGCGGCTGGAATGGTAAAACCCCTTGCCTGCCAATTAATTTCATAACTGCCTGCACCAACTTGCGAGGAGAGCTTTAATAGAAAAGATGAACCCCTATAAAACCCTCCTATGTCGACTATCTCTGCTTGCACTGTGCAGGCGGAACTGATGAACGGCAGCATTATAAATATCATCAACGCAAATATCTTTAACAACAAACGAAAAACCATAACAAAACCAATACTACCGAAAATAGTGCTCAAAGTCAATCATCTGCTATTTTGTTTGGCTTAAATTTTGTTAAGATTTGCACGCTCACACTTTACACCGTTTGTTATGGCCCTCACTCATAGTAGGAGCATTAAAAGCCGCTGAAAGATTGCCGCCTCTTATTCATTAGGAAGGTAAAATTCCTCTGGAACTTTATAGAATAACAGTTCCGGTCCGTCGTAACCGAGTTTTAACGTATTGGCAATATAGGAAATAGTTCTATAAATATTAATACCTTCAAACGCAGAGTACCTAATAGACGGTTGATAATGAGTGACCGTTGTTCTTTCAGAGGGATTGCCAAACCTTTTTATCAACTTAAAGTTGCTTGCTAAAAAATCATAAAACGCTGCTTGTTTCGGATATCTCTGTCTTTCTGCATAATAACGGTTATACATTGCACTGCTTAAAATTACATACTCTATGCCCCGATTTTTAACAAAATACTTATCCCCCGCCCTTAAAAAATCCATACGGCTTCCACCTGACGGCGAAAAAGGGGTGTATGATTCATAGAAGGCATTCTCCTTGCTGATTCCATTGCTCTTGCAATATTCCATCGCTATCACGCGCGTATCTGGCAGGAGAAAGGGGAGAAGCCGCGCCATTGTGCCCATCAATAAATTTATAGCTATAACTGAGAGAACGGCTAGCAGGATGATCCGCCGTTTACCGTCTAACAAAGCCCATGCACTGTTTATCCCGATTGCCGAGATAAGCAGAGGAGTTATCCACATCGGCAGCGACCAGCGCTCCCAGTGCAGAGAAATATAGCTTAAACATAACCAGTATACAAAGCTGTAAAATAACGCTATCCACCCGATAAACCTCTCTTTCTTGATCCATAAGGTATAACACCCCAGAAGGAAGAATAAGAAAAGCAAAATACCGCTGCTTGAGAGATACAGCATAAAATAATAAAAGAGATTCCCTATAAAACCTAACTCATCCGCCCCCAAGTGGTAGTTGCGGGCTTCAAGGGTAAAGGCTTTGATGACAGCTTTATACTTTATGAATAGGTTTGGGGATATAATAAACATGGACAGCAAAATTAAAAATATTGATGTTCCCCCATGTTTTGATATGTTCGCATACCTTTTATCCCGCACGCTGCATATTATGATCGTTATGGCGAGCGCGGCGCATAGTATTGCTCCAGGATACTTTGTGGCGATAAAAAGCGCAATAGTAACAGATAATAGGGATAGGCGGATGTAATCAGGCGAGCGAAAATAGAGGATAGCAAAGTAAATGAATAGGAGCATAAAAAAAGTAATTGGGATATCGGTAGTTGCATAATGGGAATGAGCTGTAAAAAGAGGGAAAAACACAATCAATAAGGCTGAAATTAAAGCAGTGCTCCGGTTGCGTTGCAAGCCTATCATATATGCCATTATTACAGATGAAGCAGCAAATAACCCCGTTACAATGCGTGAAGCAAGAACCAATATATACATCTGATTGGCTATCAGCTCTGACAGAGGGATATTTGCAACCAATGAAACTAGGCGGTAGACTAGAGAATCAATTAGAATAATCGTATGGGCAGGATAAGCAAATGTATTGGGTAAAAACGTTTGATTTTTGATTATTTCCACAGTTGGTTGGGTAATCGTAAATTCATCTGGGTGCAATCTAACGGGCAAACCCCAATTTGCACCTGCCATAAAAATAACCCCGCCAATAGCGGTAATTAAAAGCAGCTGCCAATGAGAAATTATCCAAGTGATAGCAGAATTTAGAAACACCTTAAACATTGAACCACCAAAAGATTATAATTTATGACGATTTCATTATGATAAGATGTCTACTTTAAACGTTGGTTATTTTTAGCCATCTTTTTGCGGCGTTTTGCAAATTTTCATTTGCAATCAGAAAGGTTAATTAGTATAGTAAATAATAGTGTTTCGGCGGTTTTTGCTGATGTACGGCGGCACCGCTTTTTTTTGTGTTTTAGGTGGCTATTTTAAACCAACGTTTTTTCTATACAGATGATTAGGCAATTACCCCGCCCGCTATTCTTCCGGCAGATGCGCTTTAGCGCACGGCAGGCAGGCGCCCCTTTACTGAAACCTTGATTTTTTGTGTTTACTAGGGCGGCGGTTTTGCTATTGGCAATTTTTACACAAATTTGATTGCATTTACAAAATTTTCACCTATAATCCCTGAAATGAAAAAAGAGATTATATCTAAGCTCAACTGGGCGGTTGCTCTGATTGAAAGTAAAACGGCAACTGAGGCTGATATAGAAGATTTGCAGCGCTGGATCTCCTATTTTCAGCATGAGAGGCTTATTCACCTTATTGTCACCGTCTTTGTAGGGCTTGCAGATATCTTGAGTGTTTTACTCCTCTTTTACACGGCGCTTTACCCTGCTATCGCCCTCACTGTCTTGCTTACCATCCTCTTTTCGTTCTACATAGCGCATTACTACACGTTGGAAAATAACACTCAAAAGCTATATAAGCTGCTAGATGATCTATTAAAAATATGGAGACAGAGATGAAAAAAGTTTTAGTGCTCTTTTGTGCCTTGCTTTTTGTCCTTTCCTGCACCAGAAACAAAAATGTCGTGAATGTCTACAACTGGACAGAGTATATCCCTAATGATGTTATAACCCAGTTTGAACAAGAGACAGGGATAAAGGTGATCTACTCCACCTACGATTCTAACGAACTTATGTATTCAAAGCTGAAGATAGGCGGCGGCAGCGGGTATGATCTGGTATTTCCTTCCACCTATTTTGTTTCCAAAATGGCAAAGGAGGGGCTGCTTGAAAAACTAGATCACTCTAAACTCCCTAATATGCGCCACCTAAACCCTGTTCTATTGAATATGAGCTATGACGAAGGCAACCTCTATGATCTCCCTTTTTTATGGGGCACAACCCTAATCGCCTATAACGAGAAGTTCATTAAAGATAATATAACCAGTTGGAAAGACCTCTGGAATGAAGATTATAAAGGCTACGTTATCCTTAACAACGATGTGCGGGAAGTCTTTCAGATGGCTCTCATGCTTCTCGGATATTCAGGCAATTCTTCTGACGAAAAGGAGATTGAAGAGGCTTATGAACTGCTTACAACGCTAGTTCCAAATGTTAGGGTCTTTAACAGCGATTCTCCGAAACTTCCGCTCATAAACGAAGAGGTGCGGGTGGGGATGGTATGGAATGGCGAAATATATAGGGCTCAACTGGCAAACCCATCGATAAAATACATTTTTCCTAAAGAAGGTCCATTGATATGGATGGATTGCATGTCTATACCTAAAGGGGCTAAAAATATTGAAAACGCCTATAAATTTATGGATTTTCTTCTCCGCCCGGAGATCTCTAAAATTTTAAGAGAGGATTCAGGCTATCTCTCTCCTAACCTAACAGACTTAAACTCCATGCCCGACGAGCTTAAAAACAACCCTCTTTTGAACCCTACAGCCGAAGATTTGCAGGGGGCGGAGTTTCAGACAGATATAGGTGACGCTGTGCTGATTCTTGAAAAATATTGGGAAAAGTTGAAAACTGACTGATATATTTTGGGATACTTAGGCTAATGCAGGAGAGCAGCGCAAATGAACGCAACGAGTTGCGTTCGTGGAGGCTCTGGTATCGCAAATACCGCTTGCATTCGGTGTTTATCCACTTTCCTATTGCGCTTATCCCCCTTGCCTTTTTATCCCATATCTTTTTCCTATTCACAGGGCGGGTATTTTTCTTCAACACCGCCTTTTTTGTTCAGATACTATCGCTTTTAGCTATCCTCGCCGCTCTTGGCACAGGTTTTATCGGCTGGATGATAAATTATAACCAGAGCTTAGATATTCGCTTTAGAGTAAAGATATTATGCACAATTATCATCCTCGCCTCCACCTTCACCGCAATTCTAATAAGCGCCCCTCTAGCCATTTTACAGGAACTAACCCCTATACAGAAAGAAAATCCTAAATTCTTAATAACTGTTGGCTTAACCTTCATAAACTGCATCTTAGTTGGAATAATATCGCAAAACGGCAAAAAGACAACTTGGGTTTAGGTATATAAACAAGCTCTGTGGCACATATATTGCTATATCAGGTTAGAATTGTGCATCTGGAGCTAAAGATATGAGCAACTTAATGGCGATGTTAAATACCGGCTTGTCAGGGATTATGGCTGCACAGGTGCAGCTTGATGTGGCTGGGCATAACATAGCGAACCTTAATAATGCAAACTACTCCCGCCAGCGGGTGGAGGTAGTCTCCGCCTATGCAACAAAGAGTAAGGAAGGAACTTACGGGCAGGGAGTTAAAACTGTGGGG
>JAISNW010000120.1 GCA_031276055.1 Deferribacteraceae bacterium
TCTATCAGTGTAGATAAGGTGCTTGATGGGTTGAAAAGGGTGCTCTAGCCGCCTAGATGCTTCGTGCAAGAAATCACCTTGTTATTGTCATATTTTTTTGTTAGAATTCCCGCAACAGATGATTCCTTATAAAATTCCACTGTTCCAACCTGATTTTGGAGGCAGCTTTGCTTAAATATATTACAGACAAGATGATGGGTTCAGCCCAGGTGCGTTATCTAAAAAAGTTAAAACCTACCATAAAGCAGATAAATTCCCTTGAACCTCGCTTTAACGCCCTAAGCGATGCAGAGCTTTATGCTCTGTCCGCGAATTTACGCGAAAGGCTTGCAAAGGGCGAAACCCTAACAGGTATATTGCCCGAGGCTTTTGCGGCGGTGCGGGAGGCATCGCGGCGCTTTCTTAACATGCGCCACTATGATGTGCAGCTCATCGGCGGGATCGTTCTGCACTCGGGCCAGATCTCCGAGATGAAGACAGGGGAAGGCAAAACCCTTGTGGCAACCCTTGCGCTCTATCTTAACGCTTTAGAAGGCAAAGGCGCCCACCTTGTTACAGTAAACGACTATCTAGCCCGCCGAGATGCTCTCTGGATGGGTCCTATCTATATGAAGTTAGGGCTCTCTGTAGGGATTATTCAGCACGAGGCAAGCAAAAAACTTATCTGGACAGATGAGGCGGCTCTCACAGCAGATATGATCGATGTTACCCGTCAAGAGGCTTATCTAGCGGATATTACCTACGGCACTAACAACGAGTTCGGCTTTGACTATCTGCGGGATAATATGAAGTATGAGTTCAACTCCTTTGTGCAGAGGCAGCTTCATTACGCTATTGTTGACGAAGTTGACAGCATCCTTATAGACGAGGCGAGAACCCCCCTTATTATAAGCGGTCCTACAGAGGAATCCACCGATAAATACTACCATATCAACAATGTGGTTAAGAACCTAAAAAGAGAGATCCACTACACCGTCGATGAGAAACACCGCACCCCTTCGCTAAATGACGAGGGGATAAACTACCTTGAAAACGCCATGAAGGTGGGCAACCTCTATGATGTAAAAAATGTTGACAACCTCCACTTTGTAAACAACGCGCTAAAGGCGCACTCTGTATTCAAGCTCGATGTTGACTATGTGGTGCAGAATGGGCAGGTAATAATTGTAGATGAATTCACCGGCAGAAAGATGGAAGGGCGCCGCTTTTCAGACGGTCTACACCAAGCGTTGGAGGCAAAAGAAGGGGTCATTATACAAAACGAGAGCCAAACCTTAGCCTCTATCACCTTTCAGAACTACTTCCGCATGTATCATAAATTAGCGGGGATGACAGGCACAGCCCTCACTGAAGCTGAGGAGTTCCGCCAGATATACCGCCTACCGGTAGTAAGCATCCCTACACATATGCCGATGATAAGGCGCGATATGCCCGATCTCATATTCCGAACCGCAAAAGAGAAATATAACGCTATAGCTCAAGAGATATCCCGCCTATACCACTCAGGGCAGCCTGTGCTTGTAGGAACAGTCTCCATAGAGAAGAGCGAACTTATAAGCAAACTCCTTGCCAAGTTGAAGATCCCCCACGATGTGCTGAATGCTAAAAACCATGAACGAGAGGCTTCCATAGTTGCAAACGCAGGCAATATCGGGGCAGTGACTATCGCCACCAATATGGCGGGGCGGGGGACGGATATTAAACTCCAACAGGGGGCGGCAGGGTTAGGGGGGCTTTATATACTAGGCACCGAGCGGCATGAATCCCGCCGTATAGACAACCAGTTGAGAGGACGTTCAGGACGTCAAGGGGACCCTGGAGAGAGCCGTTTCTTTCTGAGCGTGGAAGACGATCTCCTCCGCATCTTCGGTGCAGAGCGGATAGGAAACGTTATGAACCGTCTAGGGATGAAAGAGGGTGAACCGATAGAACACCGCCTAGTCAGCAGAGCGATTGAAGGAGCGCAAAAGAAGGTGGAGGCTATGCACTTTGAGGTGCGTAAACACCTTTTAGAATACGATAATGTGGCAAATCAACAGCGGCAGGTTATCTATGGGCTGCGGCGGGAGATCCTTACAGGCTGTGATATTGACGCCCTCTTAAAAGAGTTTGCAGAGGAGGTTTTTGCTAATTTCTATGATGTGCATATAAAATACACCAAAGATAATGACGCATTTACCATTGAAGTGGAAAAGCTCTTAAGCAGCCGCCCTAATTTAGATTCCGCAAGGGCTGATAACCCCAAAAGCTATATCAGCGCTGCTATGAAGCTCTTTGAAGAACGTTTAGACGCCCGCAAGTTGGAGCTTGCCGCCCACTTTGAAAATCTAAGCAGATTTATCCTTATAAATGTAATAGACTCACGGTGGAAAGAACACCTCTTGCAGATGGATTATCTTAGAGACAGCGTTGGTTTAAGAGGGTATGGGCAGAAAGACCCCCTTATAGAGTATAAAAAGGAATCCTTCGGCATCTTTTCAGAGATGTATAACCGCATCCAGACGGAGAGCATCGGAATTATTATGCATGTTCAGATACGCCAAAACGAAGAGATAATGAATAGAAGACGTGAACAGAAGGTGCGTGAAGAGCGCAAAGATATATTCGCTGAAGGAGAGAGAGAGGTAAAAAAACAAGAACCTGTAAGGCGCAGCTCCCCTAAAGTAGGACGCAACGACCCTTGCCCATGCGGGAGCGGGAAAAAATATAAAAACTGCCACGGATAAAAAGGCAATTAATGCGGCAATCCCCTTGTGTTTAAGAGGATTTTTTGTTAAGGTGGTTTAGGCGCGTAGCTCAGTGGTAGAGCGTTGCGTTGACGTCGCAAATGTCGGCGGTTCGATCCCGCCCGCGCCTATTATATCTTCACTAACCCTTTTCTTTCCAGCTCATTCTTGCAAGATAGGCAGAAACGTGCAAATGGGACTATCTCAAGGCGGCGTTCGTCTATCTCATCTTCGCAATCTTGACAGATGCCGTAGCCGCCGCTGGCTATACGGATCAACGCTTGCTCCACAAGCTGCAGTTTTAGGGCGTCTGTTTCCACCTTCCCTAAAACTAGGTTGCGGCTATAGATATTATATGCTTCATCGCAAGAATCCTGCGCTCCATCGTTTCCAAAGCTCAAAGACTCGTTATAACGTTCATTTAATCGGGTGATGAGCTCCGCCTTAAGTTCTAGCAGCTTCTGCCTGAAATACTCTTTGCGTTCATCTGTCAACACCTCTGCCTCCTCTGGTTACTTGTGGTAAGGGTGGTTGTTCTTAATCGCCTGCGCTCTATATAGCTGTTCAGCAAGCGCAATCAGAGCAATATCGTATGGGAAGGTGAGCTCTGAGAGCGACCAACTCTGTTTAGCGCTCAAAACCACCGTTTCTGAATGACCGTCCGCCTCCCCGATAAAGATATACAGTTTTCGGTATCGTCTCTGTATCTCATAAAGCTGTTCGGCAAAAGCGATGCTATCCATCCGCTTCCCGCCTGCATCAAGGGTTACAACTAGGCAGTCCGGCTTAAGAGAACGGAAAAATTTCTCCGCCTTCTCCTCTGTTTTGCTCCCCCACTCTGCCAGGGATAGTTGGTAGGAAAGCCTTTCGGCATATTTATAAAACCAGCTGATCGCCTCTATATTGCGGCTTTTCCCTTCTAAAACTACAACAACCTTAAACATAAGCTATCTGAATAATCCGCAAAACCTTAATTTATTCGTTGCATTTCTACATAAGATTTTAGCGGATGTCAACCAAAATTTACCCACTCAAGCCCCTCTTTTTCCAGATAATCCTTTACTATTAGGGGATATGATGTTATATCATCTCACAAGAGGATAATATGAAAACCATTATTTTTGGGCATCCCAATAGGGAGAGTTTTAATGGAGCTGTTCTTAACGCCCTTACCGCTGCACTTTCAAAGAGGGGTGAAAAATATCACCTTATCGATCTTTATGCTGATAAGTTTAACCCTGTAATGACGTTTAATGACCTTTCTGTTTATACAAAAGGGGAGAGCGCTGATCCGCTGGTCAAAAAGTATATAGAGATGCTTAGAGGTTCAACGAGTTTGGCGTTTATATTCCCTGTTTGGTGGAGCGATGCGCCTGCTATCGTAAAAGGCTTTTTAGATAAGGCGCTCCTGCCTGAATTTGCGTTTATCTCCTCTGATAAAGGGCTTATAGGGAGGCTCTCTTTTATTGAGAGGGCGGATATTCTTACTACAGCGTCCTCGCCTAAATGGTTTTTGCGCTTAAAGTGCGGCAACCCTTTCAAGAAGATCTTTTTAGACACTATCCTAAAAAGCATAGGGATAAAGAAAGGGAGTTGGCAGCACTGCAATATTGATAAGCAAAACGGCGTTAAGCATAGAGAGAAATACCTCGAAAAGATAGAGAGATTCTTTACAGATATGAGATAATCCAACCCCACCCCCTATAAATCGCCCATTAATTGACAGTTGCGCTGAATTGCTGTATACTCTCAACGTAAAAGGGGGTAGCAAGGAGTATGGTATTAATTAATCAAGAGGTAATGCGCGCTCGTCTGTTAAAGGGTCCCTCCTGCGGTAAGAGGGTCTTTATTGCAAAGGGTGCAGCTGTTCTCGGCGCTGTTTACTTAGGAGATGACGTCAGCGTTTGGCATCAGGCGTGCATCCGCGGAGATGTGAACGAGATACATATCGGCAGCGGGTCTAATGTTCAAGATTGCGCTGTTTTGCATGTCGGCTGGGAATACAGCATGCATATCGGAGAGAACACCACTATAGGACACAGTGTAAACCTTCACGGCTGCACCATAGGCAATCACGTTCTTGTAGGGATCGGCGCAACAGTTTTAGATGGGGTGGTTATAAGCGATGACACCATTATAGCCGCAGGAAGCGTAGTTCCGCCTAGAAAGTCTTTCCCGCCTAAAGTAATGCTTATGGGTTCTCCCGCAAAGGTTGTCAGAGAGTTGACCGATAAAGATATAGAGTTTGCTCGGGCTCATTCAAGCCACTATGTCGAGTATAAAAACCTCTACATAAACCTTAATGACAAGGTTATTCAATGCTAAGTTTTGAGGCTCCGATACTAGAGTTGGAGGCTAAGATTGAAGAGCTTAAAAAGCTCGATATGCTTAACGATTCAACCTCTCAAGAGTCTCTAGCTGCACTTGAAAAGAAGTTAGAGAAAACAAAGGGGGAGATATATAGAAAGCTCACCCCTATTCAGAGAACAGAGGCGGCAAGGCACCCCGCCCGCCCATATACCCTAGATTATATAAAGTATCTCTTTAAGGATTTTGTGGAGCTGCACGGAGATCGCTATTTTGGGGACGATCCCGCTATTGTCGGCGGGTTTGCTAAGTTCGATGGGAATATAGTAATGATTGTGGGGCATCAAAAAGGGCACAACGCCAAAGAGAACGCCCTAAGAAACTTCGGGATGGCAAAGCCTGAAGGGTATAGAAAGGCTGTCCGCCTCTTTAAGTTGGCTGAAAAGTTCCACCGCCCTATAATCACCTTTGTGGATACAGCTGGGGCTTATCCAGGGATCGATGCTGAAGAGCGGGGGCAGGCGGAGGCGATTGCTAGAGCTCTAATTACAATGTCGCTCTTAAAAACCCCTATCCTTACAATAATAACTGGGGAAGGCGGCAGCGGCGGGGCGTTGGGGATCGCCGTTGCAAATAGGGTGTTGATGCTTGAAAACGCTGTATACTCTGTCATCAGCCCTGAAGGGTGCGCGTCTATCTTATGGGGGGGCAGTAAGGGAGAAAATGTTGCTAAAGCGGCAGAGGCGCTGAAGAGCACGGCGCAGGAGCTCTATAAACTTAAAGTAATAGATGAGATAATAGAGGAGCCTTTAGGGGCAGCCCACAGCGACCACCTAAAAACCGCCGCTAATGTAGGAGCCGCTATAAGAAAACATCTAACAGAGCTTATGGAGTTATCGCCTGAAGAAGCCCAAGCTGAAAGGTATAAGAAATATAGGGATATAGGGGTTTATGCGTAGATAAAAGGCGATAATAGGCAGCCGCCCTTTGCACGCTAAATTCCCCTTTACCCTTTCTCTTTTATGTCTGCATAAAAGAGAAAGGTTTCCGTAAAGGGGTGACCGCCTCACATTTGTGAACTTGTGAGCAAATGGAAGATATGCGGGCGGGGTAATTTGAATTCTAAAGATAAAATACGCTATATTAAACTAAATACGTTATTACTTCTCATCATCCGCTGCGTAATTGCAGTTTGCGATTTAGACTGCCTAAGTCCGCTAATCTTCTGCTTGTTCACAAGTTCACAAGCAGAAGGCCACCCCTTCGCGGAAACCTTCTAGTTTTGCGCTTGCGCAAAACTAGAAGGCAAAGGGGGATTTCAGGCAGCCGCCCCTTGCACGCTAAATTCCCCTTTACCCTTTCTCTTTTATGTCTGCATAAAAGAGAAAGGTTTTCATAAAGGGGTGACCGCCTCAGAAGAAGTGAGTTTACGAACAATTGTGAGATATGCGGGCGGGGTAACTGGGAAATAAAAGAGTATATTACTTAACTTGCCTAACTATCTGTATAGAAAAAAGGTTCCTTATTTTTAGCCATTCAAAGCACAAAAAAACGGCACAACGTCCGCCTAGTAAAAATTGCCGAAACACTTTAATTTACTATACATATTAACTTTTTAATTGCAAGCAGAATTTATTAAAAGTTCACAAAAAAGATGGCTAAAAATAAGGAACGTTTAAATTAGCCACCTATTTTGGAGAGTTGATCGCAACCACCATAAGAGTGGAGAGCAGATATATTAACTCCATTGGAAAAAGAGCTTATCTAACTAGACGAAATTGCCCGCATAAGCAATGGTGGAGTTACAGTATAAATAATTTTTAGGAACAAGTTAAATGAAAATCCTGTATAACAATATTAAGATTTTACTTATTTCGTTGCTTGCTTTAACAGCATGTGCCTCTTATGAAGCTACACTAGGCTATAACCTAGACGCTAAAACATCTACTGTAGATTTAGCTATGGGATATAACAAAGAAGATGCTTTTAATATACTAGCTTTTGGCGGTTTAGGAACACATAGAGAAGACAAGAAATCAAGTATATCCTATTATGGTATTAACTATGAATACTACTTTAGTGATACAGTTGGAATTTCTACCAAATTTGGTCAAGAATACAGAAAACATACAGAACGGGTAAGAGATAAACGGGGTTATAACCGTGAAGAGGAAATACGTGATAAAGCCCTATTATTTAACATTGGTGTGCCGTTTTCTTGGTCGTATGGCAAGATAACTCCCTACATTGGCGCTGCATTTTATGATAAGCCAGATTTTAGAATAGGCATCTCTTTTGCTATTAGAAATCAAGCCCTTGCTGTTACATTCATTGCGCTTGGAGCAACAGCTCCACAATATACAGAAACTGGGAGAATATACAATAGACGAGGCAGACAAGTAGGCACTATCTATTCAAGAGATTATGAGCAAGAGAGACAAAATCAAGAACAAGCTGCTGAAACTATTACAGGGATAATGGGTATGCCTGTAGAAGACAAACTGCCATATCCTGCTTATGCGCCTTACTCAAAAAGTGAGTCTATTCCTAACTATTCTACCCCTATAAAAACAGAACCAATAAAAACAGAACCTCCTATAAAAAAGAATATTTATAATGTTTGTAAGTTTAAGGCAGGAACATCTAAACAGACTGTGCGTGATATTATCGGATTCCCATCAGGAGCTACCCCAGATTTATGGGTATATGAAGGAACGTCAATATTCTTTTCTAATGATATTGTAACAAATGTTTATGTTTCTGGTAAAAAGTGTAATTAGGAAGGTGTAAAAAACTAATAAGAATTGTTTATGAGACGCTTGCCGCCTTAAACATAGCATACCGCCGACCTTACCATATTCGTCATGCTCAATGTTGTTGATGATGTAGATAGATATTTTATTTTCCCATTTGCGCCAATAAATTTAACAGAATCTAAAGTTGTTTGCTTAGCTTTATTTATATCAACAGCAGACACATCATAGCCAATCTGCCGCTCTACATAGCAACACTTGTTAAAGGGATGGAAACGTCTAATTCTTTTTTATCAAAATTTTTAATCAACATAATGTTCACCTAGTAACTGTTGGAAATATCTCTCTATTTCAATATCGTTATCGTTATTGCTATACTCTTTTAGATCGATTATTCCCGCGAGTTCGGGGTGTTTTTGAATGCTGCGGTTTATAAAGAGGGGCTTCAACTCTCTAAAATGATCGTCATCTATCATTATATCGCTATTGCCTAAGTAGTAAGGGATATGCGGGATATACTCCTTAAATACATCAACATAGCAGTAGTATGGGAATCTATCTTTAGTAACCCTGATAGTATTGTGATTTTCTTTTTTAATAAATGTAGCGGCTCTTTTTAGAGCGTTTATATCGCGCATGGTATGAAAATGAGCAACTGTTTCACTAATATCAACAACTTTGTGGTTCGGATATTTTGAGATATAATTGCTGATTATATCGTGCTCTTTAATAGAAAATGATAAGCCTTCATGACTCTTAAACTCAAAGCAGCGAATATACTCGTAGTTCATTGCTTGAGGCGTGCGTTTATAAAGTGCGATAACTATCGGAAAAGAGGTAGTTTTTGAAGCAGCGGAAAAAACGGAGGAACTCACCACTAGAGCATCAATTAGCCTATAGTTATCCTTAAATTGCGACAATGCTTCAAAGTTAGCTCTCTTAATAAGGTATGAGAGCGGGTGCAGAACAGATACAAAATCTGCCTCAAGTTTATTGTAGGAGAGCAAAAAAGATATTCCTAAATCCCGGCATATCAGATCCGCATCTCTTAAAAATTCAGCTTTTTTTATCCTGTTGCGGATAATTGAGGTAACGTCATTATAAGGCGGGTTGCCGACAATAATTATCTTAGCCTTATCATCAAGCCCATATTTAAGACGTGATACTTCAAAAAGAGAGTTATGGTTTAAGATTCTTGCTTGAGGGGCGGCGCTTTTTGCGGTCTTTACAGCCTTTTCGTCAATATCTGCCCCGATAGCTTTAGCGCCGCGCAAAAAGCCGCCGTAACCGCAGGAAGTGTCAAGGATATAATAATCTGCCAGATTTACCGCCGCCTTTCTGATAAGCGAGTATACTATCTCTATCAGCCATTTTGGCGTGTAATAAGCGCCAAGATTAATAGTATCAATATGGTTTAAGTGAGTCTGTTCGTTAGAACAAGTCTTATAGTTCATCTATTACCCATCTATTACTCCGCCGCCTATTAACCTTTCGCCGCTGTAAATCGCTGCAATCTCCCCCCTCATTGGTGAGAATAGAGGGCTTTTGCACATGAGAGCCGCCTTGCCGCCAAAAAAAATCTCCAAGAGTGCGGGGGTTTTCTTATACCTCTTCCCCACTAAAATAGAAACTTTTGATATAGGAGGTTCATCTTTGCGAAAAGTTGTATTAATAAGCCTTAGAGCCCTTTTATACAGCTCTTCTTTCTTAGAAAGTTGAACAACTCCTGTTAGGGCGTCTATATGGGATATATAATAATCCCCGTCTACAGCGGCTCGCGCCCCTAGCTGCAATGTATATACCCCGCTATGCACCCCTAAAACCTCCCCTCTGTAGATAAGTTCTCCTTTAACCCCGCTCTCAAAGGGGAATATAGGGTAAGTCTTTCCATTTAGGAAACATGGCTTTTCCCTCTCTGGCTCCATTTCAAAGCCTAGCTTTTTAGCAAGGGTAGACAACTCATCTATACTTTCAGCCTCTCCAAGCGGCATAATAAGGTAGGGGATGGTAAGCGGGTTTGCTAGAGCGAGGTTTCTGCTGGCGTCTGCACCGCTTTTCGCCCTATATACGGCATAACTATCTTTCCAACGAGCTATCCTAGCTATATCTCCAACTACAATCTTTTCTCCTCCAAGCTTCATAAGCTCATTGAAAAGGTAGGCAATTCTGCCCCGATTAGCGCAAAAGGCGCATGATGAAAGAGCTAATCCGTCTTTTAATGCGGAGAAATAACTGCTCAATACATCCTCGCCGAAAAAGGCGCGGTAGTCCGCAACGGTTAGGTTTATCCCTAACCTATCTGCCGCTTTCTGAGCAGAGGTTAGCTCTTCTTCATATAAACGGAGCGCAACCCCTTCTACAACAGCGCCTGCCTGATTTGCCGCCCAAGCCGCTAGGGTGGAAAAGAGTCCGCCGTCTAAGCCTGCTATAACCTTACTGCCTGGGGTGAAACAAGAGAACAGCCTAGTTTCAAGGGGATCCTGCCGTGCTTTCATTTATAGTTGTTTGTTTGGGCGATGGAAAAGGTGTGATCCCCTATCTTTTCTAGGGCGTTGAGAATATCTACAAAGCTCATCCCCGCCTCCAGAGAGCATACCCCTTTATTTAACCTTTTGAGGTGGTTTTTTCGAAAACTCTTATAAAGCCCGTCGATCTTATCTTCTACGAAGATCTCCTCCTCTGTCTGCCGCCTCCCTGTAGAGAAGGCTTCGAAGGTGTTGGAGGCAAAGGCGATGACTACGCCGAAGATATCTATCAACTCTCTATTCGCGGCGCTTGAGATATTCTGCTTCTTCTCTATAATCTTTTCCGCCGCCTTTATTATCTTTCGGGCTTGATCCCCTATCTCCTCAAGGTTTGAGGTTATTATACGGATGCTTTCAAGGCTGGTTTTAGATTTGTCGCTTAACGCTTTGAGATTAAGCATATCCAGAAAAGAGAAGAGCTCAATCTTATAGCCATCGAGGGTAGCCTCATACTTTGCAACAATCAGGCGGTCTTTAGCTTTGCGGAATACCACAGCGTCTCTAGCGAAAACTATCGTTTCAAGGGCGATCTTCGCCATAACGCCGAGCTCTAAGCGCACTTGAGCTAGAGCGGTTTCAGGGGTTGAGAGCATAGCGGGAGCAAGGCGGGTATAGCGGAATTTCTGCTGTTGATCGGTTTTAATAATCTTATTTATCAACTTTGCCGCAACATTTATGAAGGGGATAAATACTAATAAATTTATGACGTTGAAGGTGGTATGGAAGTTTGCTATATGCCTTGAAACGAAAGGGAAAGTTCCATCCGCCGCCATAAACGCAGGATCCCCGGGCGTTATAAGGGTGATAAGCCATACAGCAGGTTTTAAGAGGATCAGCATATAGGCAACCCCCGCTGCATTAAAGAAGAA
Source organism: Deferribacteraceae bacterium (assembly GCA_031276055.1). GTDB lineage: Bacteria > Chrysiogenota > Deferribacteres > Deferribacterales > JAISNW01 > JAISNW01. Next base: position 11,181 of record JAISNW010000120.1, read on the forward strand.
GTGTCCGAAGGCGGCTTGTTTGGCAGGACGGCTTGCACCTAAAGCGGCGATATTGGCTGTTATGGTAGTGCCGATATTTTCCCCTAAGATAAGAGCTGCGGCGCAGGGGAAATCTATCAAACCATTGGTTGCAAGAGCCATAGTGATTCCTACAGTAGCAGAGCTGGACTGCACTATAACTGTTGTAAAAGCCCCTGCCGCAACAGCTAGGATGGGAACTTTCGCAAAAACTAGGAAAAGCTCTCTAAATCTTTCAGATTCTTGAAGGGGGGCGAGCCCTTGAGTTAAAATATGCATTCCAAAGAACAAGAGCCCAAAACCTAAGACTATCTCTCCTATATATTTAACCTTAGTGCTCTTGGCAAATAAAACCATCCCCGCCCCGATCCCTACTGCAGGAAGCGCCGCCGCCGTGAGGTTAAAGGCGATAATCTGTGCTGTAATGGTGGTGCCGATATTAGCCCCTAAGATAACGCTGAGCGCTTGTGTAAGGCTTAAAAGCCCCGCGTTTACAAAGCCTACTATCATAACCGTTGTAGCTGAGGAGCTCTGAATGAGCATGGTTACTATAGTTCCCACACCCGCCCCTATAAATCTATTGGAGGTGAGCTTTTCAAGGATTCGCTTTAGGCTCTCCCCTACGGCTTTCTGAAGCCCTTCCGACATCAGTTTCATCCCATAGAGGAATAGCCCTAGTCCGCCAATCAACCCTGAAATGATGACAACCCAGCCCAAAGTTAAACCCCGTCTACCTATTTGCCATTAAAAACTGCATAAAACGTCTAATCTCGCCTAGACGCGCGCTGTCAGCCTGTGAAAAGAGGGTGAGGGCGAAATAATCTGCCACATTTAAGCTCCTAAATTGCAGCTTTTCTTGAGTGAAAAACGCCTCTCCCTCCTCTAAGAGCGCTAGAGGGTATATAACAGCAGCATAACGTTGAAGTTTGGAAAAGTTAATCCCCATAAGCTGGTTATAGTTGAAAAGCTCCAACCCTCCTGCTAGATCGCAATATATTGAGGCAGCCCAACTGCCCGCTCTGGTGTTGCCGTACCTTTTTAGACAATAATTGCGGCTCTCATTCTCACCGCGGTTTGTGCTCTGCAAGCGCTTGCTATCCTCTCTGATGCACTCGTCCGAGATAACCTCCGAAAGGTAGTATTTTCCTTTATCAGGATAGACCACCACAATATCCGGTTTACCGCTGCGGTATTCAGCGCCGTTCACCAAAACTGTAAGCCCTAACTTCATCAGTTTGCTGACGGCTATCGGTATAAGTTCATGCCTATTTATAGCTTCCTCCCAAGTTTAGAGCTAGGCGTCTGTCCAGTCGTAAACATCGTCAAAGACAGCTCTATGGAGGACTATCTCCCGCTTTTCTTTCCGCAAAAGCCCCATATCCCGCCATTTAATGAATTGGCGGGATATACTCACCCTAGAAGCCCCTAAAAGCCCTGCGTACTCCTCTTCGCTTAGGTAGAGCGGCAGCCAATTCCACTCCGCTAACGGCATCTCGTAAGATTTTAGCATCGTCTTTATAAAAACCTTTAATCTATCTTCAATGGGAAGGGTATAGTTTGCTATCATCGCCTCCATATGCGATTCATGCTTTGCAATTAAACCCCGTGTAACCATAAGGAGTTTATCAGCATCGCTTCCTATATGCTTATACCATGTATCATAGTCAATGCTCAACAGTTCCGAAGGACGTATAACCTTATCCACCACATTGACATTCTCTCGGGAAATTCCGTCAATATCCGCTAGCACTCTGCCAGGGATAACTAGGCAGAATGAGAAGCTGCGCCCGCTGCGATCTTGAGATGTAAAGGTAGCAAGCCCTTTTTTTAGGTAGTAAAACCTTCCCGCAGAGCCGCCGTTTTTTAACGGCGTATTCTTCTTTAACCTTTCAAAAACTCCATATCGGAAGAATACCTCTACAATCTCCTGCGGTTCTTTGTGGTATATCCAAGGGCTCTGTAAAAAAACCTGTCTCATAAATAAGCCTTCCTTATTATAAATCTCATTTTAAGTCTTGCCCCAAGTCCGACCAATAGAGCGTCGCGTCGGCGGGAATATCTTTATTGACCGCAAGCCCTAACACCTTCTCTTTATCCTGTGGGGAGGCGCCGCCTCCGGGGCGCTTTGCATCTAAAAGCTCATCGGTCAATATATCCCCTTTTTTCAACGCTTTAACGGTGGTTAGAGAACGGATCGAACTTTTCCGCTCTGAACGCTCTGAGGTTAAAACCTTTTTGCGCGAATCCCCTAAAGCAGCCTCCAGATGCCGAATCTCTCTAACTAGGGAGGCTAATTCTGAAGGGTTCAAGCTGAATTCATGGTCAGGTCCGTAAGAAAAGTTGTCCAGAGTGAAATGTTTCTCTATGATACGCGCTCCAAGCGCGACCGCCCCTAACGCGCAGGATATCCCTCTGGTGTGGTCAGAAAAGCCTATCAGATGTTCAGGGTATTGCAGCAGGAGGGTTTTTATGATGTTGAGGTTAGCCTCTGAATAGTCTGTGGGGTATTTTGCCACACAGTGCAATATTGCAAGGTCAGTGTGCTGTTCAAGATACTCCACCGCCGCATCAAGCTCGCCTATAGGGGCTTTGCCCGCAGAGATGATTACTGGTTTTTTCGTTCGGGCTATCGCTTTGAGCATATCAAAATAGACTATATCTGAAGACGCAACCTTAAAACATGGCGCTCCAAGTTTATCA
>JAISNW010000123.1 GCA_031276055.1 Deferribacteraceae bacterium
CATCCCCGACAGCGCCGCCTGCGCCTCGTCAGGCTGCACTGAAACCTGCGCTTTAATCCAGTATAGATCGCCGTCTATCCCTTCATCGAGTTTCTTAAAAAGTTTTATGCTTCCAGAAACTTCTGATTTCACCGCTTCATCAAGAATCTCTTCGTTGTGGATGATGCTTGCTGCAGTGACCTTTACCTGCGCCGCCTCTTCCATTGCAGCCCAGCGCGCCCTCTGCTCTGCTAGTATCTTTGCTGAAGAGATGTCGCCTTTTACAATCTGCGCCTCCCCTACCACCGTGACGGTAATATTTGCTGCAAACAGCGGAGTGCAGAAGGCAAGCAAGATGATAACGGTTTTTTTCAGCATAAGGCTATTCCCCAAAATCAAATTTGCGCATAGTATCGCCTAGAGCGTCTTTATGTTTCTCTATAAGAGAGCGCTCCTGCCCTGTCAACTTATATTGCGGGTTGGCGGCAAAAAAAGCTTCCCGCTCTTTTGTGATATTATCTACAGTAGCCCCCGTTGAGTTATCAACAGTGATAAGGTACATCCATGTATAGTTGAACCCGATCTTAGATATTATATATTCGCTCTCTTCAGTGCCTAACCCCTCTTTAGCTAAAAGCTCCTGCTGCTGTTTCTCGTCTAAAAGCTGCAGCCTCTGCAATATATTAGGAAGAGCGATAAATTTTGCAATATCCGCCTCAGTGATCAGTTTAGGCTTAAACTGCCCAAAAGCAAGCTCGGTTAGGAGCAAAAGGAGAAGGATAAGAAAACTTTTTTTCATTTAACACCTCACAAGCTGATTTTAGTCAATATTATTTGTATGTCAATAGAGATAATAGCGATACGGCGGTATAGGATTAAGGTTTTTTACGTTGTTTTTCTTGGACAGAAGGGATATTATCAAGCGATTGGAGCAACAGCAAATGGTCTATGAAGAGATGCTGTTCAAAATCCCGCGAGAGAGCGACGCATATGAAGCGGATTCTGCTTTTGTAGTGTCTTCTATTGAGAGTATTATCCAAACAGCGATAGAGCAAGGCGGTAATAAAATTGTTCTCAACACAAACCTTAAACTAGGTTTACCTATGGAGAATATTAATAAGATAGCCGGACCTATTATTGAGGCGTGGGCGTACGAAATATTTCACGATATAGCCAACAATATTAACAATGAATGTTGAAAGCCGCCCGCGGCTTGATATTGCAGATCTTCTTTTGCAGTTCAAAAAAAATGATATATCAATTACTGCAAATACAGACGTTAAGGCAACAGCAGAGGATATAAACAGTTCAGGCAGGGGACCGAACATTACTTCATACAGCCGAATTCGCACGGCATATATTGAAGAACCTGACTTTATGTTTATCATCCTCTCTTTGAAACATAGGGTGTATTCGGAGCGTAACGCTAAAACCTTGTTAACCGACGGCGTTATGGAAATAGTCAGATACAATGTTTACGATTTGAAGTTTATTTCTGATGCGGATATAAACTATAATCCGGCATTAGGAACAGGACAGATTCAGATAAAAGATATTCACTATGTGGATTATGAAAGCCGAACAACATGGGAATTCTGCCAGTTGTTAGATAGGAAATATCTCCGTTCGTCTCGACGCACCATTGAAGAGTGGTATAGGCAGGCAAAGAAAAATAGATGGATAAAAGTATAAATATTATTCAAGGCGATTGCCTCAAAGTTATGAAAGATATTGAAAGCGAGAGCGTCGATTTAATAGTCACAGATCCGCCCTATAACCTTTTCAAAGATTACGGAAACGATAGCGACAGGCGTTCGCATGATGAATATTTAGCATTTACTCGGCAATGGCTGCTTGAAGCAAAACGCACGCTTAAAAAAACAGGAACACTTTATCTGTTTATGGGGGTAAGGTATATCTCTTATATCTATGAAATATTAGAGCAAGAGTTAGCTTTTAACTTCAATTCGTGGATTACTTGGTGTTATACGCAAGGAATAGGAAAGACAAAAGGTTTTAGCCCTCGCCACGATGACATATTGATGTTTACAATGTCGAAAGAGTTTGTTTTCAATCTTGATAGTGTTCGTGTTCCACAAAAGTATTACAGAAGCATCAATAATATGCGCGGGGCAAATCCTGGCAATGTATGGGAGTTTTCGCATATACACTATTGTCAAGCAAACAGACAAAACCACCCTACGCAAAAACCAGAAGCGCTATTTGAAAGGATGATACTTGCTTCAACAAATAAAGGTGATTTAGTGCTTGATCCTTTCTGCGGTTCAGGCACAGCACTGCGCGTTTGCCAGCAGACTGAGCGGCGCGCAATAGGGATTGAAATAAATCCTGATTATGTGGAAATGGCAAAGGAGCGGTTGTTAAAACATTTTACAGGCTTTGACAGCATTGATGAACGTATGACAAGAATTCCTAACGACCTGAATGACGCGAAGATCCTGAAGGAGTATATATTCAATCATATAAACTGGTTTTTAGAAAACCACCCTGATGAAGTCGAGGATTTCATAAAAAAGGTAAAGGAAAAATATCCTAAATATAAGAAGCTAGAAATAAGATGCCTAGACTATGAGCGTTTGCAATTGCTTAGGGCGGCGAAATAACTCTTAATCTACTTATATATCACTTTTTTCACGGAAATTTTTGACAAACTGTTCCTTAGTATGTTAATGTTATTTTCCGGCTCGTCACTTTCAGATATGGCCTCCTAAATTCCGTTTCTTTTAAGTTTTTCAGCCGGGCGGCGGGGCGTTACGCCCCGCCTTTTTTCATCTTTTAACCTATTGATAAATCTAACAAAGTTCCATTTCTGTTTGCGCTTATTCCTCTTTTAGAGAGAATATTAATTATAGATAAAAATACACTATTTTTGGAGGAAAGAGATGGCTATTGTTTCTGCAGGTTCGGACGGAAAGCTCTCTACAGGCAACCGCCCTTCTGTTTATGATGTTATGGAGCTGGTAGGGCATGACGAAACCCCTATATTATCGATTTTAGAGCGGATAAAAGCCCTTGGAGTCACTCACAGTTGGATTGTTGACAGCATAGGCGATATTAATGTCGGCTATTTCAACGAAATATCAGCCCCTGCAGCTGCTGCAGGCAATACCAAACAGGAGACTGCAAACGCAGTTCAGATATTTAAGACCACCGCCGCCCTCTCCTTTGACCAGAACGCCTCCAGCGTTTACGGCGGAACAAGCGAGGCGGCGTGGCAGAAGAAAAAAGCGGCTAAACAGCACCTCTTAAAACAAGAGGGGGCAATCTTAGGGGTTGGGCGCAATACCCCCTTTGATCCGCCCGCTTTCCGCATGGGCAACAGCTCCGAAGGGAAGATGGCGGGGCTGCCTTATTATATCGCGCTCTCTCAAACCGCCTTCGTCAACCGCCGTAAAGGGAATATATTCACCGCTGACAGCGAAGGGGATGCTACAGGCAGCGATGCCCCAATCACCTTGAACCTCCTAGATGAGTTTGCAGCCATCCCCTATGAAAATAAGGCGCGTATGACAGATATATTTGTGGGGGTTAAACTAAAACGGAAGATCAACGCCCTATTCTCCCGCCAATTAAACAATGAGGATGCCGCCCAAACCACAGTTTCTGCCGTTGAATTGACTACAGGGAGGGTAAAGATTCACCTGCACCCTTACATGAGTGAAGCCTACGGGTTAGACAACGCCGTTATAGGCGGGGATTTCTCCTTTGCAAAGTGGGCTGTTTTAGAGGAGATAAACCGCACCCTCCCTACCTCTGACAGCGCCGAAATGTGGGAATTTTACGCCTCCGCATCCCTGCAGGTTACCAACGCCGCCGCCTTTGCTATGCTTATCGGGGTTAGCTAGGATGGAGCTTACGCTGCAGATACGAGAGCTGCTCTGTCTCGCTTTAGCGGGGGATAACGCCCTCGCGGGCGACCCTCTTTTAGAAAGGGCGCTCTCTGAGGGTATAAATGATCTCTTGCACCTTTGCGAACCACTGAACCTTATCAGCGCCGATATTGTGAACTATAGCCCTGTTAGGTATTTAGACGCTCGCTATTTTCTCCGTAAACCCGAAAGTTTGGAAGAGCTTCAAGAGGCAGGGTTAGTTGGGGCTTTAATCTCTCTAACAGCGGCGCATCTAGCATCCCCTGCTCGTAAGGGCTCTCTCATCGAGGAGGGGGCGGCTGAAGCGGCGGAGTATATGGCGGGGCTCTTCTCCTTTCTCGAAGCGGAGGGGTTCTGCGCCGCTGCGGATAAGCGGAGCGAAATCCCCTTCCTGCTAGCGCACTATGGGTATGAAAAATGCTGCAGCGCTAAGTGGGGCGGTTCTGGGGTTATATACAGCTGGAGAGAGGGTGCAGTTCAGGCTATAGACTCCTTTATGCTCAGAGGGGGCGTTCTTTCCCCCTCTGAGCTTAGAGCCTATCGCAGCTATCTATCTTGGGCGGACAACTCCCCATTGAACCGAGCAGATAGAGAGGCGGCTCTTGCGTTGGACAATATCTTTTTAAGGAGAATGTATGCAAAAGATAGTTGAGAGCTACCTTGCAATATACCCGTTGGTAAAGGCGGCGGAGGTTGAGGAAGGGAGCTTTTATAAGAACGTTTTAGATGAAATTAGGGGAGAGTTTCAAACGTATAATATAACTGGCGGCGAAAAGGCAAAGCTGTTGATCTCGTTTATAAGCTCCGCATATTCAGAGATCACAACTATTGCACATAAGAGCGCGTTGGAACTTGCCCGCCTTAGCTGCACCCTCCCATTAGAAGAGGCTCTTTCAGCAGGGCAGGGGGAGAAGGCGGAAGCAGAGAGCAAGTTGATATTAAAGCGGCTTGAGAACCTTAGAGAGCAAGAGGTGACCACAGCCCTGACAGGGATATTCAGAGCGCTTTCAGAGCTGTTGGGCAATATGGCTCAAGGCGGGATATCCGCCCCGCCGGAGTTTGTGGAGGTTTGCAGCAGCTTCATATCAGCCTCTATGAAACATATAAACTCTCTAAAACCAGATATTTTTGCAACAGATTAAGGAGGAATTATGCCTGAATTTCAACGCTTTTCTGAAGCGGTGGGGTGGCTTGTGCGATGGGCTGATGAGGAGCTGCCTGCCGCCATTTCAGCAGTTTTATCTGCTAAAACGAGCGCCGAGAGTGCAGCCGAGCTTGCTCAAACTGCAAAAGAAGAAGCTCTGAAATCTCCATATATGACGGATTTTCAAGATATTGGAGATGCAGATATGCACATTGAAGGGGAGAGTTATACAGAAGGATGGAGCAATACCCCTGCCGCTTCGGGGTTTTTAAGAACGGTTGTCTGCTCAACTAATCTGCAAAAACGGCGTCAACAGTTCTTTGCTGATGACGGAGACGTTTTTTCCCGCATTAAAGGGGAGCAGTGGTCGCTCTGGAGGCAGAGTAATGTTTAACAGATTTATAATAGCCGCCGCGGCGGTATTTGCGCTTATTGCAGTATTTGAAGGGGTTTACAGCATATTCCTTGCAGAGCGCCTTGCAAAGCTCCGCATTGAAAATACACGGCTGCAGAGGGAAAAGAACAGCGCGCTGAATGCGCTTGAGGTTCAGAACTTAAAGATAGAAAGTTATGCTGAACAGTTGGAGAGAGCTAAAAAAGAGGGTGAGATTCTAAAACAGAACGTTCAAAAGGAGGCGGCTAGAGACAGAGAGCTAGCCGTTGCAAAGCTCAAGATGGAAGATACATGTGAAAAC
>JAISNW010000136.1 GCA_031276055.1 Deferribacteraceae bacterium
CTTATAACCCAACGGCTTATTGATTTTGACGACATGCTTGCTCTATGCGTCCGAACACTGCTTAACTACCCTGAGGTTTTAGCTGAATATAGGCGGAGTGCAGAATATATCCTTGTGGATGAATATCAAGATACTAACCCTGTTCAGTTTGCATATCTAAAAATTTTGGCGGGATCAAAGGGCAACCTCTGTGTGGTAGGGGATGACGACCAATCTATATATGCTTTCAGAGGAGCGGAGATCTCCAATATTCTAGATTTTGAAAAACATTTTGAAAATGTTAAGGAGATAAAGTTAGTTCAAAATTACCGAAGCACCGAAAAAATATTAACTTTGGCAAACAACCTTATCAGCCGTAACCTTTCGCGGCGCGGGAAAAACCTTACAGCCGAGCGCAGCGATTCGGGGGAGATTAACTTTAGAAACTTTAAGGACGAAAAAGAAGAGGCGGACTTTTTAGCTGAAAAGGCATGGGACTGGTCTAGAGCGGGACGCAATCTGTCAGACATGGCGGTTCTTTACAGAACAAACGCCCAATCTAGAAACTTTGAAATTGCTCTTAAAAGGTTGAATATCCCCTATAAAGTTGTCGGCGGCGTGGGGTTCTATCAACGTAGAGAGATTAAGGACATCCTCTCGTATCTAAAGGTTTTAGATAACCCCTTTGACGAGATAAATTTTATTAGAGCAGTTAAGACCCCTTCGCGGGGGGTTGGAGAACAGCTTATAGAGAAGATTAAAGCCTATTCTGCAGCCGAAGGGTGCGATTTTCTTACAGCGGCATCGCAACTGGCTCTTACGGCGTCTAAAAAACAGGCTATGGGTGTAAACCTCTTTCTAAATATAATCTTAAATATCAATTCCGCCGCATCTATTACAGAGAAGGTCGCTGCAGCAATAAGGTTGACGAAATATCAAGAATATCTATTTTCCAGCGAGGAAAAGCAGGAGGCGCAGGAGCGCGAGGAGAACGTTTTAGAACTTATAAACGCTGCAGCCGCATTTGAGGAGCAGCTCCCTGAATCGACCCTTGCAGATTTTTTAGCGGTCTCTTCTCTTACAACCTCTGTTGATGAAAAGGCGGCAAATGGGGCGGTGCCTCTTATGACTGTCCACTCTGCTAAAGGTTTAGAGTTTGCTTCAGTTTACTTAGCAGGGCTGGAGGAGGGGATATTCCCTATAGGTTCGCTTAGAGATGGGGATTTTGAGCTTGAAGAGGAGCGCCGCCTATGCTATGTGGCAATTACCAGAGCAAAAACCTATCTCACCGTCTCTTATACCAAAAGCCGCATGGTGCACGGAAGCAGGCGGAATATGAACCCGTCAAGATTTTTAGCTGAAATGCGTAAGCAGACGCTTGAAAAGGGCGCCCCTATCTTTCATGAAACATTTGGAGAAGGGCTTATCATAGAGGTAGGGGGAGAAACTCCCTTTCCTATCGCTGAAGTCTTCTTTAAGAAGGGCGGCAGAAAGAGGATAAGGGCAGATTTTCTTAGGGTTAGGCAGTAATATGGCAAAAAGCGAAAAAGCCTTGCTTATGGGAAACGCCGCTATAGCTCTAGGTGCGTTAAGAGCGGGAGTTAGCTTTGTCAGCGGCTATGCGGGCACCCCATCCACCGAGATTATTGAAACCATGATAAAGATTAAGCCGAAAGGGGTTCATATAGAGTGGTCTATAAATGAGAAAGCTGCAGTTGAAACGGCTGCAGGAGCGGCGTTAGCGGGGGGGTATGCCCTCGCCGTAATGAAACAGGTAGGGCTGAATGTGGCAACGGATCCGCTGATGAGCTTAAACTATATCGGCTTAAAAGGGGCGCTTGTTCTTGCAGCAGCTGATGATCCAGGACCATCCTCTTCTCAAACAGAGCAAGATACCCGTATATACGGCAAATTTGCCAATATTATGGTATTTGACCCAACCAGCCCTAGAGAGGCTTATCTGATGATAGCGGATGCTTTCTACTTTTCTCATAAATTCGGCAGACCTGTTATATTGCGCCCTACAACCCGCCTCTGCCACGGTTATGAAGTTGTGGAAACTGAAGAACCTCTCGATAGACCTATCGCTCAAGGGTTTACAAAAGAGGGCGGCAGGTGGGTTATCTTTCCACGGCTTGCCTATCTTAACCATGTAAAACTAGAGGCGGAGCAGATAGAGCTTTCAGAGCTTTTTTCAGATTATAGGGGGAATACCCTTATAAAAGCCGATGCAGCTAAACGCGGCATAGCCTGCGGAGGCGTGAGCTACCACTATGTAATAGAAGCGCTGCAAGGCATTGAGGGAGAGTGCAGCATCCTCAAAGTAAGCACCTTCCCTTTCCCGAAAAAGCTGGCGCGGGCTTTTTTAGAAGGTTTAGACGAGATATTAATTGTTGAAGAGCTTGATCCATATATTGAAGAAGAGATGATTGCACTTGCAGGCGATAGGCGGGTATACGGCAAGCTCTCTGGAGATATGCCTTTAGCGGGGGAATATCTACCCGACTTAGTAAAAAAAGCTGTATATAACTTTCTAGGGAAGACTCGCCTCTTAAAACCTCCCTTATTCTCTGAAGATCCGCCGCCCGCCTTGCCTATCCGTCCTCCTGTTCTCTGTGCAGGTTGTCCGCATAGGGGCTCGTTTTATGCTGTAAAGATAGGCGTAAAACAGCTATTGCGCGAGCAAACTTTCAAGAAAGCTGTGTTTTCAGGCGATATAGGGTGCTACACATTAGGCAATGCCGCCCCTTTAGATATGCTTGACGCCTGCCTCTGCATGGGCGCGGGGATTACAATGGCGCAAGGGTTGAACCGCGTAGAGAAAGAGACGTTAAATATAGCTTTTATAGGCGATTCCACCTTCTTTCATACGGGAATACCGGGGATCATAAATGCGCTTTACAACTCTGCTGAGATCCTCGTTATTGTGTTAGATAATGCGGTTACCGCCATGACAGGCGGTCAGGGGCATCCTGGAACAGGAATATCTGCTCTTAACAGCAGCGCTCCGATCGATATTTCAAGACTGCTCAGCGGGCTAGGGATAACTGCAAAGAGCGTTTCTGCTTTTGACGTCTCCTCTGCCGCCGCTTTAGTTAGAGAGGCTGCGAAAGAGCGGGGAGTTCGCGTCATTATCTTTCACGGCGCTTGCGCCGCTTTAGAAAAGAGGGGGGCGGATGACTGCTGGGTGGACAGTGAGGTTTGCACCGGCTGCGGCATATGCGTTAAACGTTTAGGCTGCCCCGCCCTAACAATGAGAGGCGGTTCAGCTTTTATAGATAATGGACTATGTTTCCCTTGCACTCTTTGCGCCTCTATATGCCCAGTAGGGGCTATAAAGCGGGGTTAAATAGAGTATGGATGAACATATCTTAGACAGCCTCAAAAAGAGCATCGTTAAGGCGAAACGGAGCGAATTTTATAAGAAACATTTAAGAGAGGTTGAAGCGGGCGGCATAACTTCTATAGAGGCTTTCCAAGCCATCCCCTTTACAGATAAAGACGATCTCAGAAATGCGTATCCTTTTGGGCTTTTAGCGGTAGATGAAGACAGCATCGTTAGAATCCACTCATCTTCAGGCACTACAGGCGCCCCTGTTATCATCCCCTATACGATGCAGGATGTGGAGGATTGGGCGGAGATGTTTAAGCGTTGTTATGAAACTGCCG
>JAISNW010000238.1 GCA_031276055.1 Deferribacteraceae bacterium
CGCAGCTAGGCTGCACCTCTCTTCGCTCAATATTATCCTTGATAGAGGGATACCCGCCGAAGAATTAAAAAAGCTGGAGGAGAGGTTCAAGCTCTTTGCCCCTTATCAGCAAGACTTCCACCGCCTCCGCACGCGCACGGACGGAAACCGCATATTTGCCGATGTTCATGTTACCCTATGCCGCACAATCTCTCTGCTGGAGGCGCATACTATAGTAGATATGATTGAAGACGCCCTCTGTAAAGGCAGGAATGTAGACCTATTGGTGCACCCTGAACCGTGCGAAGGCGACTGTAAAGAGAGGTGTAAACGCAAGGCGGTATTGGAATTCTTAAAAAATAGAGAGTATATGGAGACGACTAACTAGTGGATTATATTATTTTCGGCAACAGTGTGGAGCACTATCTGAAAGGGATCGGAATCTTTATCGCTATGGCGCTGGGGATATACTTTTTGCTTAAACTTTTGAGCTTCATCCTCTCTAAACTTTTTAAGCGCTCTAAGCATGACGCCCTCTTGCTCTTAATGAAGCTAGATAAATACCTCTCCCCAGTTTTACAGTATTTTCCAATATACTACCTCACTATCTATTTCAATATGCATGATAAACTCAGGCTTGTTATATCTTCTCTATGGTTTGCTGTTCTAACCTTTGCTGCGGTAAGGTTTTTGTCAGAGGTTGTTAAACTTGCAATAACAAACTATGTAACAAGAAAATTTTCTGTCCGCCCCACCCTGATAAACGCGTCTATAAAGTTGGCTATCGGGTTATTATATCTATTCGGCCTTCTATTCATCCTTGCAAATATAGGTTTCAATATAACTACTCTGATCACAGGGTTAGGTGTAGGCGGGATGGCTATCGCCCTTGCATCCCAGACCATCTTAGGCGATCTGTTCAACTACTTCACCATCCTTATCGATAGACCTTTTGAAATCGGCGATACTATAAAGCATGGGGATGTCTATGGAGAGGTGGTTGGGATCGGGATAAAAGGGATTCGCATAAAAAGCTCTTCGGGCGAGTTGGTAATCGTTTCAAATACAGAGATCATAAAAGGGGCTCTAAGGAACTTTCAGGCGATGAGCAAGCGGCGGGTTCAGGCAACTCTAGGGGTGCTGTATTCCACCTCTGCACAAAAGATGGAAGAGATTCCTGGTATATTAAAAGATATAGTAGACAATATAGAGGGGGTGAGTTTTGGCAGCGCCCACTTTCGAGAATTTGGGGGCTTTTCGCTTAATTTTGAGTTTACATACTATGTAAATTCCAATAGCTACGCCGTCTATACCAAACTACAGCACCTAGTAAATATGGAGATTTTAAGGCGGTTTGAAAAAGAAGGGATTGTATTTGCCTACCCGACGCAGAGTGTATATGTTCACCACTAGAGCGGTAAAAAGTGAATAGTTTAAGATGGGCGGCTTTACAATATAAAAATTTAACTCTAAGGTATCAGAACCTATATCTTGTCGGAGTAGCTGTTATTATCGGGATAGCCGCCGCTTTGGGCAATATCGCCTTTAGAACTTCTATTCAGGTAATCCAGATATTTTTTTACGATACAGGCGAAGAGGTGGTGCTGCACGCGCTGCAAAACACCCCTGTGTATAAAATTCTCCTTATCCCCGCTTTCGGCGGCCTCATAGTCGGGCTTATTCAACACTTTCACAAATCTGAAGGGCACGGCGTCTCTATGGTTATAAAGGCGATTATCACTAAAAAGCGGATATCGCCGCTTGTGGCTTTCTTTACCACCCTAACCTCATCGATCACATTAGGAAGTGCGGGTTCTGCTGGGAGGGAGGGACCTATTGTGCAGATTGGGGCGGCTCTCGGCTCGTGGATAGCTACCCTTTTCAGATTTCCCGCAGGGAAGATCCGCTTTGCTATAGCTTCAGGAGCTGGAGGCGGGATCGCCGCTACATTCAATACCCCTCTAGCTGGGGCGATGTTCACGGCAGAAGCTCTTTTAGGGAGGTTTGATTTCAAGGTTTTTGCGCCCGTGGTTATATCTTGCGTTACCGCTACAGTTGTCAGCCGCGCTTATTTTGGCAATCATGTTACCTTTATTGCGCCTGAATATCTTTTTGCCAACTGGTATGAACTCTTTCTATATGCGCTCTTAGGGCTCTTTGTTGGGGTGTTTGGGGCGGCGTTCTTAAAAGTATTCTTTTTTACAACGAAACTATTCAAGGCTATCCGCATCCCTACCTTTATAAAGCCAGCCATCGGCGGGCTTATTGTAGGGGGGATCGGCGTCTTCTGCCGCAATATTATGGGTGTAGGCTACGGAACTATTATGGAGATTCTCAACCTGCAGCTCACGGGCTACTTCCTTATACTATTATTAGGGTTAAAGATAGCCGCTACCTCATTAACGCTGGGAAGCGGCGGCTCCGGCGGGCTTTTCGTTCCGTCTTTATTTGTGGGTGCGGCGCTTGGAGGCTTTGGCGGTTTCTTATTCTCCCTTATCTTTGTAAATGCGGGGATAAATTCAGCGAGCTACGCATTGGTGGGGATGGGGGCTATGCTTGCAGCCACCATGCGGATACCGATCACAAGCATATTGATGATATTTGAAATTACTCAAAGCTATCAAGTTGTTTTACCTATAATGGCAACAACTATTATTGCGCATGTGGCATCCTCTTGGCTGGAAAAAGATTCTTTTATAAGCCGCCCTCTAGCTGAGGAGGGGATGAACATTGAATACGAGAACGATCTAGCTATTTTGGAGAATACCGCTGTTCACGATATGATGTTGAAAGAGGCTATGACATTTAGAGAAGATACCCCTCTTCTAAAGATGGTGGAAGACATCCGCCGCCACCCCCACCAATTTTTCCCTGTGCTCAACGAAAAAGGGATATTGATAAGCTCTATCACCCTAAAAGATCTGCGGGAGGCGTTATTTGACCCTAATATAGACAACAAAAAACTCACTGCCAAAGATTTTTGCCGTCAAGCATCCCTCTTTATCTCCCCTGACAGCTCTTTAGCAGAGGCGTTGGCAGTTTTTGGAATGAATGAGGCGGGTGATCTGCCTGTAGCGTCTAAAACCGCAGATGGACCGTTATATGTAGGCTTATTGCGAAGATCGGATATATTGAGGGCATATAAGCCTCATAACCACGTTAATAATAGATAGAGAGGTTTAGCCCTGCACCCACGCGTATATCGCCGTCATTCTTATAAGCCGCCCCTTCAGCTTTTGATTGCAAAAGGTTGGAGTTCATAAAGTTGGAAACGATGTATATATTCAAGGCGATGCTCTCTGAAAAGTTATACTGGTAAGCTGCTGAAAGCCCAAAATCTGTGTAAAGGTATATTCGTGAGTTCTGAAGGTCTTTATTGCTATGTCCGTGGCTCTCCAAAAGCTCTCTAAAGCCGAAACCTAGAGATATATCTGTGCCTAAGGCGAACCCCTTAAAAAATAGAGGTTTTACAATTTTATAAAAGACGCCTGCGTATCTATCGCGCTCTGTAAATATCCAATGATAATCCGCATCATCAGGGAAAGAGATATACCTTGGACGGGTATTTTGGGCGTAGAAGACGCCGAAACGCGATCTGCTTATAGGGGCATCGCCTTTTACAACGGGGGTATTCACCCCTATATAAAAACGTTCTGAATAGCTTGTAAGGCAGATAATATCCCCTTTTTCAAATACAAAGCCTCCCTTTGCGCCGATCTTTGCATTAACCTTAGATGAAAAACGAAAAATATTAAACTCTGCTCCAAAGTATATAGGGGTGTTATGCCCCAAAAATGAGAAAGTAAAGGGCGTTTTAAGCTCTAATGCGGCAACAGAAGAGATATCTTCTTTTTTGCCGTAGGCAACGCTCCCATTTGGAATAGAGATATACGGCGTTGAAACAATCTTTAAGGTTGAAAAGATGGTTCTTCTCTCGGAGTTTGAAATATCAGGAGAGAAAACTTCAATACTCCAGAATGGCGTTTCTACAGTTCTGCGGTGAATATCGGCGAAACCCCCTGGTGTGGTATAGCTATAACCTCCGCCCGCCGTCACACTGAAATAATCTACACTGTTGTGCTCCGCCTCGCTGAATAAAGGCGCCCCCATAACCCGCACAGCGGAGAGGATAATGAATAGGGCAATGAAGGCGGATAACCTACTCATTCAGAATCTTTTCAGATAATCCGCCCTTTATATAAAAATTTTTTACTTCCACTCGGAGAGCTTTTGTTGAGCTAGTTTTGCCGCATCGCTTGAGCGATACTTGCTTACAAGCTCATTTAGGGAGCTTACAGCCTCGCTCGTGCGCCCCATCTCATGTAAAGAGTAGCCAATTTTAAGGAGGGCGTCAGGCGCTTTCGGCTTGTTTGGGTATTTAGATACAACGGTGCGGAACTCATCGATGGCTTTATTGAACTGCTCAAGAGAGTAATAGTTCTCCCCTATCCAATACTGGGCGTTGTTGGCAAGTTCATCCTCTGGGAATTTGGAGAGGAATTCGGTAAACTTTTCTATACTTTCAGAATTTTTCCCCTGATTATAAAGCTCTAATGCAAAGGTATAAAGGCTCTCTTTGACAGCTTTAACATCTTCAATAATAACTATCTTAGGGGTAGCCGGGGCAGGAGAAATTTGAGCTTTAGGGGGCGTCTTCAGCATAGAAACTTCGTTTGATAGGTATGTAATCTGCGTTTCAAGCTCGCTTATCGTCTCTGCACTCTGGGAGTTTTCTGCCGCTAATGCATCGGTTTTTAGAGTCAATTCATCCACACTGGTTTTAAGTTCATTGACTGAGGATGATAAAGATGCTATCTCATCTGACATGGCGCTTAAATTGCGATTGATGCTCTCATTACCGGCGGATGCGCATGCAGTCGCTAGAGCAGAGACTGCAAAGAGCAATAGAACCTTTTTCATACTTGCCTCGTTATTAAATATTTGTCTACCATAGAAACTAGAAGGGATAATTCAGGTTTGCCGATAAACTGATTTGCGCCTAATGCAAGCATCTTGCGTTCATTCTCTTCGCTTTGCATAGAAGAAAACACTATTATCGGCAGCTTTGCGATAGGGATGGACTCTCTTATCTTGCGTATAACAAAATCGCCGCTTGTAACAGGCATCTCTAAATCTGTGATCACGATGTGCGGAATCTCGCTCTCTATTGCATTTAAGAGGAGGGCGCCGTTTTCGAAGACTCTAACGGAGTAGCCTGCGCGGGAGAAGTTTTGCTGGAGCAGCCGCCTTATAACAGGAGAATCTTCAGCTAGAAAGACTTTGAGCCCCATCCTATCTTCTTTGAGCGATAAATCTATGGCGGAGTTCATAAGTTTGGTCTGCGGGTTTATATCTGCAACGATGCTCTCAAAGTCTAAAAGTTGAATCATCCTATTCTGTATATTTATGACTCCTAGCACAGATTCCACCATCTTATAATCTGTAATGGTGGAGTAATCTTTAATATCCGCCCAGTTAATTCTATGAATACGCACAACTTCATCTACAAGAAAACCGTTGCTCATATGGTTGAAGTAGGTGACAATTACTTTGCAGTCTTTATAATCCGCCCTCTTGTTTAATCCTAGCCACGAGGCGAGATCGATGACAGGCACAAGGTTTTGGCGGATATTTGCTGTGCCTACAACGGCTTCATGGGCGTCAGGCACGTGGATCACCTCAGGAAAACGGATAACCTCCCTAACCTTTGCAACATTGATGCAAAAGTGAAATGAACGCTCCGCTTTTATAACAAACTCCACTATCTCAAACTCGTTTGTCCCTGATTCTAAAAGTATGCCGTGATCTAGAGCCATACACCCACCATATCTGATATCCTAGTGAACACTAACACTTTTTTATAAAAACTGCAACATATTTGCCATAGTCTTGTTATGCTTGAGATCATTAATTACAGGCAATAAATATATAGCTTGACAAGCCCGCTCTCTTTTTTTATCCTAGCCTTATATAGTTAAGACTAATTATCTGATGCGGGCAAGGAGTTATTCGTTGAAAATAAACCAAGAGAAGAAAGGGAAGCTCTCTATAAATTTCATATTTACAGGCAAGTTTTTATACATCTGGTATACTCTCTTTGCACTTGTGGTTCTCTCTATGCTGATAAACCTCTGGATGCTCTCTTCGGTGCAGGAGTTCCGTTTTACCGTTTACACCCCAACAGGGCAGCCTGCAAGCGCTCAGATCGTTTCCAAAGAGGCTTTAGAAGGGTTGACCAATCCATTGAAAACAGACTTTGTTTTTGAAAAGGGGATTGAGCCCTATAGAACGTGTCTCTTCTTTCAGAATAAATTATGTTGGAAATTGGTAAGAGGAGAGAGTTCCTAAGCCCGCGATACAGGTGGGTTTACGAGTCGGCTGACAAAGGGAAGGCTTTATTGCTCTCTCAGGCTCTCTCAATACCCGCTGTGATCGCGGAGATCCTCATTAAAAGGGGGATGAGTGAACCTGAACTGGTTCGCGGTTTTTTTAAGAGTTCTCTTAATTCCACTATCGATCCATTCATTATGAAAGATATGTATAAAGGTGCAAACCGTCTTGCAGCTGCAGTTAAGAAGGGCGAGCATATCTGCATATACGGCGATTACGATGTGGATGGGATCACTGCTGCATCTCTAATGCTCCTCTTTTTGAAGACTCTAGGGGTAAACGCTGACTATTATATCCCAAACCGCCTAGATGAAGGCTACGGCTTGAATATTAATTCTATAAAAGAGATAGCGCAAAAGGGAACAAAGCTCTTAATTACAGTTGACTGCGGCATCTCCGCATTTGAAGAAGCCGCTTATGCAGCCAGCATCGGCATCGATCTTATCATCACCGATCACCACCAAGCAGGCGATAACATCCCTACAGCTCAAGCAGTTATCAACCCGATGCGCAAAGACGATCCTTACCCGTTTAAGATGCTGGCGGGAGTTGGAGTGGCGTTTAAGCTATGCTGCGCTGTCCGCAGCGTCTTACGCAGCGACCCTGAATTCAACGGAGAGCTTCCAAACCTAAAACAGTTTTTAGATATAGTCGCTTTAGGCACAGTTTCAGATGTTATGCCGCTTTACGGCGAAAATAGAATTATGGTTGTCCACGGCTTAAAGATACTCTCATCAAGCGATGTGCGGGTGGGGATCGACGAGCTTAAAAAAGCTGCAGGGATCGAAAAGGTTCAATTTTCATCTACACATATAGCTTTCGCCCTAGCCCCTAGAATAAACGCGGTGGGGCGGCTAGGCGATTCTTATAGAGGAGTTGATCTCCTAATTTCCACAGATAGGCTCAAAGCGCAGGAGACAGCAAAACAGTTGAACCGCGAAAACCTTTTTCGGCAAGAGCTGGAAAATCAGCTATTGAATGAAATCTACGAAAAGATAGCGAAAGACGGTTCTTTCACCTCAAGGCGCGGTTTAGTCTTATTTTCCCCTAAGTGGCACCCCGGTATACTAGGGATAGCAGCAAGCCGAATTGCAGAGCGGTATTTTAAGCCCACAATAATCCTCACAGAGGATGATGGGCTCTTGAAAGGTTCTGCTAGAAGCATCCCAGCCTTCAACTTATATGAAGGGTTGGCTTCTATCTCTGATCTATTCCTCTCTTTTGGGGGGCACAAATATGCAGCAGGGGTTAAATTAAAGGCTGAGAGGGGAGAAGAGCTTATTGAACGCTTTGACGCCGCTGTTAAGAGCGCCCTAAAAGATGAGGATTTCTTTCCAGAGCTCTATGTGGATGCTGTTTTACCGCCAAGAGAGATTAACGCAGGCTTTATGGATGCTCTCGCGGGGTTAGAGCCTTTCGGCGCCGCCAACCACCAGCCGATCTTTATAACCACTGGCGTTAAAAAGTTGGGAAAGGTCGCTTTTGTTGGAAAGGATGATCCTAAAAAACATGCTAAATGCACTTTTCAAAAGGATGGCGTCATCCTCTCTGCAATAGGCTATAATATGAACTTCTACCGCGATATCCTTAATACGCATGATCGCTTTGACATCCTATATAATCTCTCATACAATACCTATAATAATATTACAAAACCTCAACTTGTTTTAAGAGATCTGAGGGTTTCCTTGTGAACAACTCCGCCGCTCCCGCTAGAGTAATCCGTCTGATGGATATTACCGAAGAGGTTAGAAAAAACCGACCTGATGAGGATATGGGGAGGCTTAACTCCGCCTATGTTTACGCCGCTACAAAACATTTTGGGCAGCTAAGGCAGAGCGGCGAGCCTTATATGGCGCATCCTCTATGGGTGGCTTATATCCTTGCCTCTATGAATATGGATCAAGATTCTGTAATTGCGGGGATGCTGCATGACACCCTTGAAGATACAGACGCCACAATGGAAGAGGTTGAAGGGCTTTTTGGAAAAGATGTGGCTTTTCTAGTTGACAGCCTCACAAAGATATCGAAGATCGAGTTCAAGTCCAAAGAAGACAAGCAGGCGGAAAACTTCAGGAAGATGCTGATCTCCATATTGGAAGATATGCGGGTTATAATCATAAAATTGGCGGATCGGCTTCATAATATGCGCACTATTGGGCATTTAAGGCGCGAAAAACAAGAACGGATAGCCAAAGAAACTTTAGAGATATACGCACCCTTTGCCCACCGCTTAGGGATAGCATGGATAAAGTGGGAGCTTGAGGACCTTGCATTTCAGGTGCTTCATCCAGAAATTTACTCTGATCTAAGGCAGAAAGTCGGCTTAAACCGTTCAGAGAGGGAGAATTACCTAGACAGAGTCCGCTGTGCTGTTGAAAATTTCCTCTTAAATGAAGGGATCGCCGCCAATGTTGACGGACGCCCTAAGCATTTCTACAGCATCTACGCAAAGATGGAGAAGAAAGGAGCAAGTTTTGACGAAATATATGATCTTCTAGCTCTACGGGTGCTTGTAGACACAGTTTCCAACTGCTATGCAGCGCTGGGGGTTATCCACCACCACTTTAAGCCTGTACCGAACCGCTTGAAAGATTATATCGCCATGCCTAAGCCGAATATGTATCAGTCGCTTCATACTACAGTTATCGGTTTAGATGGGCATATGGTGGAATTTCAGATACGCACCTGGCAGATGCACAGAGTGGCTGAAGAGGGGGTCGCCGCCCACTGGAAATATAAAGAGGGCGCTCCGTTTAATCCTAAAGCGGATTCCCGCTTTGATTGGCTGAAACAGCTCTTAGATCAGAAAAATTCTGCCAATGAGATGGTGGAAACCTTAAAAG
>JAISNW010000162.1 GCA_031276055.1 Deferribacteraceae bacterium
CAAGTCAGCGGTATTTGGCAACAAGCCAGACAGCATTAGGCAAGTCCATTGAACGCCTATCTTCTGGTCTCCGAATTAACCATGCGTCAGACGACGCATCTGGGTTGGCAATTTCCGAAAAGATGAGAGGGCAGATATCTGGGATGAAAAGAGCGAAGATGAACGCTCAAGACGGGATATCTTATCTTCAAACGGCGGAAGGGGCTATGGAACAAGCCTCCAACATCCTCCAGAGGATGCGGGAGCTCGCAGTTCAGGCGGCAAATGGCATCTACACCACTAACGACCGCTTAGAGCTTCAAAAGGAGATCGACCAGCTTAAAGCTGAGATTGACCGCATCTCCACCTCCACAGAGTTTAACACAAGAAAACTCATCAACGGCGACGGAACCGCTTTATGGTCAAGCGATTCTAAGTATATCTCCGCCATCGTGCGCTCTCCGGTTGCAGAAGGGAACTACGAGATAGCTATGTCGGTGCGACCTGGTAAAAACGAGATATACAAAACCCATATCTTCACCTTACAAGAAGGCAAGATTGCAGCTGAGATCACAAGCGCCTACGGCACTCCAAACACCACCAATGTAGGCACTGTTATTGAACCTATCTCTCTCTCCCCTACAGACGGCAACCCTTTAGAATTTGCCATAGGCGACAGCAACACTACCGCCGCTATCTCCCCATCTTCTACTATTCTAGCTGAGTTTAAGGAGAAAGATTCCGCGTGGACAGCAAACCTGCCTGCATCTGGTTCCGGTTATAGCGCAGTAGGCACATTGCGGAGCGGCTATTTTGAGATTGAGTTTTTAGATGATGTCACCGCTGCTGCAACTGGTGTTGCAAACGCTGATTTTCGCGTCCGTTTTTATGACGCCAAATCAGGCGAAGTAGGCGCGTGGCAAACCTTTACAGGCAACCCCATGGGTGATTCCGCCCACATTGCATTCTCTTACACTGATCCATCTTCAGGTATAACCGCGATAAGCGCCGCCTATACCATAACCATGGGTTCAGGGATAATCGCCAAAGGGGATAAACTCCTCACAGCAATTTCGGCGGAAGTGCCGCTAGCTGCAACAGCGGTGGAAACGCTCTCTAAAATAGGCGGAGGCACAATTCAGATAAGCCAAGACGGCGTGGGTGGACCTCTTTTAGTGTATTCCGCCCCTGCCTCTCTTACAAAGGTGGATAACGGCGATAATATCTTAGATGTGAACCCCGTTACCGTCCATATCGCAGAGATGGACAACAAAACAGGCAATATCAACTTTGGAAGCATCACCCTAAACTTCAAGGAACAGCCCGAGACAAGATCAGCGCTGGGCAGCGTTATCACTAATCCGTTAGGAACTCTCGGAACTACATCTGTGGGCGGTTTTCAAGTTTCAGTTGTTGGAGGGGGCGAAGCCGCCACCACCACCACAAAGTTAAAAGATATAGCCCAATTTGTTGACGCGGACGGAAACAACGTCTTTGAAAACAAACAAGAGCTTACCATTTACGGCAACGGGAAACAGACCGTTGTGCATATTGAGGGCAATGATACTATCGCCACGTTGGTGGAGAAGATAAACAAGGCGATAGTTCAAGATCTCGATATGGGCAGTGAAGATTCTCAAGTAAACGCCAATCTGGTGCGCTATATCACCGTTGCTGATCAAACAGGGTGGGGAACAATTAAAGGCACTATGCTTATTCAAACCGCCCTTACAGGCGAGGCAAGCAGGCTCTCTTTCATTGGGGATCAAGATTTAATAAACGCCCTTGGGATCGCCACCGTTCAAAAATATGAGAACAACGAAACAACCGTTACCGTGCGGGATGCCCACACAGGCAACCTTATCGGCACAGAGGTTACAGGCGATGACAGGATTTACACCCTAATAAACGGAATTGATCTAGTAATTGATTCTAGAGCAGGGGTCTATTCCACATGGAACACAGCTACAAACTCCATAGACTTTTTAACTGATCCTACCCTCGTTGATAAACGTTTTCACCTTCACCTTGTGGACAACAGAACTTCGCTTCAGATAGGGGCAAACAAAGGGCAAAATCTGAATGTTTCCATCCCGCAGCTTGATCTTATTGGGCTTGGGCTTGAAAATATTACCCTTGTTTCACAGGAGAGGGCGCAGGAGGCGCTAGGCAAGATCGATAGAGCGCTCACAATGGTTGTCTCTGCAAGAGCGACTGTGGGGGCGCAGGTTTCACGCCTTGAATATACTATTGAAAACCTTGCCACCGCCACCGAAAACCTTATATCCAGCGAAAGCCGCATAAGAGACTTGGACGTGGCTGAAGAGAGCACCAATTACGCGAAGAACCAGATTCTTGTTCAATCAGGGATAGCAATGCTCGCTCAAGCCAACCAGATACCCCAGATGGCTCTTACCCTTATTAGCGGCGGATAATGCTTAACTCATTGACTAACATGGAGGATTACTATGTCTGCATTAAATATTAAAACGGAACAGGCGGCAAAGTCCCAGATGACAAAGCTCTATGAGATGATCCGCGAGATTTTAGACTCAGGTTTTTATGGTTCGCTCGAAGTGAAATTTGAAGCGGGAAAAGTCACCATAATCCGAAAAACAGAGTCCATAAAATTATAACTTCATAAACTCCTAAAATATTGAAAAGAGCAAGGTTTAACCCTTGCTCTTTTCGTATTTGCAATTAATGCCATGAGCGAAAAAGAGTTTTACTCTTTCCAGCTTTATGATATACTTTGCGGATTATGAGGTCAGATAAGATAGTATGAGATACTATTGCATCACATTTTACAGCGACGACTACACCCAAAAAAGCCCTACATTCCACTTCCCTGGTGTTGTATTCGTAATCCTTGCTGCGTTCATCTTTATTATGGCGGCGGGAAGCTGTTTTGCATTCTATAAATTGTCAACTTTTAAGGGCGCTGCGGCTCAAACCGCGGTAATACCAACCCACCTTACTTTAGAACCTCAAGAGATGAAAGAAACAGTTGAAAAGCTCTCCCAGCTTATAGACCGTTTTTCAGGCTATGAGGCCTTTTTAAGCGAGATATTTTCAAACCCCAGTATATATAATAGGTATAGTTATCTTGAGTTTATCTCCAACATCACCCTCTCAACTGTCTTTTTAGAGCGGCTCTCAAAAAGCTCTAACAATCTATCTGAGATGGCGGCTTTTAAGAATGCTCTTGATGCGGAGATAACGTTGCGGGCGAAAAAATATCGTGAGCTGATAAAATATCTTGATGAGCAGAGCATCATCTTAGCTCACACGCCGAGCATCTGGCCCACCGTTTCTGAGAAGGTGACGAGCAAATTCGGATTTAGGCGCTCTCCCTTTACAAGCCTCCCATCATTTCATGAAGGCGCTGATCTAGAGTCTAAAACAGGGATGCCTGTGAAGGCTACTGCCGATGGAATTGTGGTTTTTGCAGGGGTGCGCAGCGGGTACGGCTTTTTGGTGACTATTGACCACGGTTTCGGCTATATGACAAGATACGCCCACAACAGCAAATTGCTGGTGCGTTCAGGCGATATTGTCAAAAAAGGCGATACTATCT
>JAISNW010000176.1 GCA_031276055.1 Deferribacteraceae bacterium
CTCTTTAGAACGCTCGGCAGATGAAACGCCCACCCTTAAAAGAGTTTTTCTCCTTTCAGCTCTATTTTGCGCTCCTCTCTTTTCAATTGCCATGCTTTCTATGGTTTTCAATTGGCATAGCAGCATCGCCGCCTTTGTTGAATTTGCTCTATGCACGCCAATAATGCTGATAGGGCGCAGATTTTTTACAGTTGGTTTCAAAAGCCTCGCCCACCTCTCTCCAAATATGGATTCGCTTATAGCTATAGGCACAGCGGCGGCATATCTGTATAGTTTGATAGAGATAGCGCTAAATCTCCCTTATCCAAGCCCCCACAACCTCTATTTTGAGTCCGCAGGGGTTATTATAACCCTTGTGAGTTTGGGGCGTTTTATAGAGGCTAAAGCTAAAAAACGCACAGGCGACGCCGTTCAAACCCTTTTAGAACTATCTCCTAAGCAGGCGGCGGTAATCAGAGATGGGAGAGAGGTTATAATAGACGCTGTCTTGCTGAATGTAGGAGACATTATCGCTGTAAAGCCGGGCGGGGTTTTTCCTGCAGACGGCGTAATTGTAAGCGGTGAAACAACTGTTGATGAATCTATGCTCACAGGAGAGAGCCTCCCTATTGAAAAAAAGGTTGGAGACTACCTTTATAACGGCGCCTTAAATAAATTCGGTTCTGTGCTTTATAGGGCGGAGAAGGTAGGCAGCGGCAGTGTTCTGGCAAAGATTGCAGAGCTTGTTGAAACGGCTCAGAGTTCTAAAGCGCCCATCGCCCGCCTAGCGGACAGAGTTTCTGCCTATTTTGTTCCTATTGTGGCGGCGCTCGCTCTTTTAAGCGCATCTTTTTGGTTCATATCAGGAGAGAGTTTCCCCTTTGCCATGAAGATATTTATTGCTGTTCTTATAATAGCGTGCCCCTGCGCCCTTGGACTTGCCACCCCTATCTCTATAATGGTTGCAGCGGGGATAGGAGCGCGTTTTGGAATCTTATTTAAGGATGGAGCTGCTATAGAGAGAGCTTCTAAACTGGATACAGTTTTTATAGATAAAACAGGAACTGCAACAGAAGGGAAACTCCATATAGCGGAGATAATCCCTAAAAATGGATTTTCAGGCGAAGTTATCCTTAAATTTGCCGCCGCGTGTGAAAGCGGCAGCGAACACCCTTTAGGCAGAGCAATTGTAGAAGCATATAATCTTAATAATAAAGCTATACCTAAAGCGGACAACTTCACAGCATTAGCGGGCTATGGCGTCAGCTGCACGGTGGAAGGCTCACGCGTTCTAATAGGCAATAGAAGGCTATTGGAAGAAAACGGTTTTGTTATAGGCGAAGTCGAGGAAGGAATCGGCAAGAGTTTAATCTTTATAGCCATCGATGGAAAGTTTGCGGGAGTTTTTACCTTTGAGGATGCTATAAAGCCAACTAGCAGGAGAGCTGTCGAAAAGCTAAAAAACCTTAATCTTGAGGTGATCATGCTGACAGGGGATAACTATCACGCTGCTAGATCAATTGCAGAAGCGGCTGGAATTGAAAGGTTTATTTCAGAGCTCACCCCAGCTGATAAAGCGTTAGAGGTAAAAAGAGCAAGGCAGGCGGGAAAGATAGTCTGCATGGCGGGGGATGGGGTAAACGACGCCCCTGCTCTAGCGGAGGCGGATGTAGGAATATCCCTTGCTTCAGCTGCAGACGCCGCTATAAGCAGTGCGGGGATAATCCTTATGAAAAATGATCTTTTAGGTGCGGCGGCGGCGATAGAGCTATCCCGCAAAACAGTGCGCAATATCAAGCAGAACCTCTTCTGGGCTTTCGCCTATAACTCGCTCGGCATCCCTATAGCTATGGGGGTTTTGCACATATTCGGCGCTCCTGCCTTAAACCCGATGATAGCTTCGCTTATGATGAGCTTTTCCAGCGTATCTGTGGTTTTTAACTCCTTGCGCCTTAGGAACTTTTCCCCGCTTTAAGTTATGCCTTCTTTTTTTAGATGCAGGTTTGTCAAAGTCAGCGCGGTGTTTATTGCCGCAGTTTTTGCACTGCTTGCGATCAGATATTATCCGAGGCCGCCTATATTAAAAGAGATCCCTTTAAGCACAGCTGTTTATGACAGAAATGGCAAGCTCTTGCGCCTAAGTTTAGCAGAAGATGAAATTTTCCGCCTCTGGACGCCGCTTCAAGAGATTTCGCCTCAATTGATAAAGGCCACCCTTTTATATGAAGATCGCCTATTTTATTACCATCCAGGTGTAAATGCCGCCTCGATAGTCAGGGGGTTTGTTTCCAGCTATATATTAAAAACTAGACCGATAGGCGGTTCAACTATAACTATGCAGCTTGTGCGCAGACTCTATGCAATCCGCTCCAATACGATAGGAGGAAAGCTGAAACAGATATTATACGCCCTAGCGCTTGAAGCGCGTTATTCCAAAGATGATATTCTTGAAGCTTACCTAAATACCGCCCCCTATGGGCATAATATAGAAGGGGTGGGCTCTGCCTCTCTAGTCTATTTTAATAAACGCTCTGCAGAGCTTGCTGCCTTTGAAAGCCTCATATTAGCAGTGATTCCTCAAAATCCTGTTAAACGGCTGCCCACGTCAGAGCAAGGTTTAATTGAACTGAAAAAGGCGCGCGACATCTTATTTAAGCACTGGTTAGAGAAAAACCCAGAGGATGCGTGGCTTATACCAAACCTGAAGTTGCCCATCGATATTAAACCGATTAAAGCTCTCCCTTTCAACTCCCCCCACCTTGTTAATTCAATCCTGAATGAGCACAAAGGAGAGGTTTACACAACAGTTGACAGCGAGGTTGCAGAAGCTATACAGAACGTTATAAAAGAGTATACTGCAGATTCATATAATCTTGGCATATATAACGCTTCTGCCATCTTAGTTGATGCCTCTACAATGGAGGTATTAGCGGTAGTAGGCTCTGCTGATTTTTTCAACAAAGAGATTGAAGGGGAGGTTGACGGCACAAGAGCTTTGCGCTCACCTGGTTCAGCGTTAAAGCCTTTTATTTACGCTCTGGCAATAGATCAAGGGCTTATCCACCCTAAGACGCTATTAAAAGATGGGAAAGTGCGTTATGGGCTCTACTCTCCCGAAAATTCCGACAGAACTTTTAAGGGGCCTATCTCCGCTGCTCAAGCGTTGGTTGCCAGCCGCAATATTC
>JAISNW010000194.1 GCA_031276055.1 Deferribacteraceae bacterium
TCCGTTATAGTAGAAAGGTGTTGTAAAGTTCCCTTTGCGGTCAAAGAGCTTTGCGCACCCTAACATTTCGGCGTTGCAGTAAAAACAGTCATTAATTGTATATAACTCATCCCCTGGAAGACATTTAATCTGCTTTATCAGCTTAATGTTGTTATAACGGATTAAAACGTATTCACCCTTTTTGTAGGTATGTTGTATGCGCTTGCTAATCCAAATGGTGTAAGGAAGGCTCTTATCGGTTGATATTTTTACTGTGCATACGGCAGTTATAAATAACACCAAAGCCAGCGAGAGGGCAATTTTAGCGATTAAGCCTTTGTTTAATCTTATCGGTAACATCTTCCCCTCCGGTTAGAACAGATTGTGATATAAGGATAATGCCGCCCTCTCCCTTTAGAGCAGCGTCAAGTGATGTAATGAACTCCGCTGTGAGCCTCACCATCTCCTCGTTTGTGAGTTTCCCCTGTTCGTAGCGGTAATTAAGCAGGAGTTTGTAGTCATCAATAACGGAATTTACATCCACAACCTTAACATTTAATCGGCTTTCGGCTATTTCATATTTGACATACCATACATTTAAGGTGCAGAGCGTCATCAGTATAAGTAGAGTTGACAAGGCTTTAATCAGCATTTTTCCCTCCCTCCCGCCGCTCGTTTAACCGCTTCCACATAGCTTAAACCGCTTTCAACAAGTTGCTCTATCTGCATACGTATCTCTTTGCCTGTGAAGAAAAGAGCCTTTAAAAGCTCCGGTAGGTAAAGCCGCAGTTTGACATTGCCGCGCCCGCTCATAATCATAAGTTCCGAATAAACTCCGGAGAGGGGCAGAACACTGTCAAGCATTTCATTATAGTAAGCGCTGAGGTCAAAGAGGTTGGATTGTTTAATGCGTTGCCTAGAAACAGGGGTTTGGAACATAAAAATTTTATAGTTGGAGTTATATACTATTGTCCGTCCTGCTTTTGATGTGTGCTGACCGTCATATAGGTCTTCAAAGCCTTGTGTGCCTATAATCATAGATGCGCCGCTCTTTCTAAAACGTCTGTAGGCTTGGTCAACAAAAAGGTCAATCTTTGGATTGCCTAAGAATTTGTGCGCTTCGTCCATTATAACGATATGCCGGACTGATTCACGTTCGTTTATGTAGATGTGTTTTGATATGTGAAACGTTAGGATCATAATAACAGGGTCGCGAAGTTCCGTGATATTCTCCATTTTACCATTTTCCAACACGACCAGCTTAGAATGAAAGTCAATCTCGGAATTGCCATTGAATAAGGCGCTAAATGCACCCGTTGAGCTATAGGGAGCTATGGTTTTAATAAAGTCAGATATTCTGGCATCCCTTTCATTCTCGGCGTTATTAAGCTCTTCCAGCTCTGATATGATAGTGTCAACACAGGATGAGTTCCCATATTTTTTCCAAGAATTTGTTAAAGCGGTGTTAAGCGAGCTTTTAATTAACTTTTCAAGTTGATTTGACATCTGGAGGTCTAACGGCGCTCCCATCATATAATACCAGTCCGCAAGGAAGGGCTGAAATTCTGTAAACATGGCATCGTCTAAAATATCAGACCATGGGTTTAGGCATATCGGCTTTTCTGGGTCTATCTCTATATATTCTCCCTCAAATGCCCCGCAGAACCGTTTATAAGAACCTCCTATATCTATTATAAAGATGCGGGTATTGGAGAGCAAATAATTAAGGGCAATATATTCCATGAGAACGGATTTCCCCGCTCCAGTTGTGCCTATAATAAAGGCGTTATATCCCCCCGCCTCATCGATGAATAGATCAAAGCCGTGCAACTGCCCTCGAGGTGTTACAAATAGGGCTTCGGGGTGTTCATGACCGCTATTGTCGGCGCTGATAGGTGATAAGTTAATGGTTGAATCTAAGAATACTGTAAGCCCCCGCTTTAGGTCTGCCGCCATCATGTAATCGTAATTAAGGGGGAGCATGGATAAAAGAACGCCGTGATTTATGATTAAATCCTCTTCCACACGGAACATAAATGTTTGAAAGTAGCTCTTTATCTGCCCCGCCATAGAGTTTAGCTTATCCAGAGAATCTGCAAATATAAAAATAGAGAGATTAACTAGATAAAGCTGCTCTCCCTTAGCGAGTTTGGCATTCCCATATCCTAAATCATCCTGCTTAAACCTCAACTTAGGGAAGAGTATCCCCGATAACTTTTGGTTTAGGATTATCTGCGCTTTGGTTTTAACCTTGTTATGTTCGGGTTTGTTGCATTTGGTTACATTTAGGGTTATAAGCATCGGCGTATCAATGGAGAGCCCTCCATGAACTTTGCCTGTGTATAAGTCTGACAGATAAAGCTCCCAATCTGTGGGGTAATCTTTAATAGATAAGCTCTTGCCATACATGCCGTCTATCACGATATATCTGTCTGCAACTTCCACTGCGGCGTCATTTGATTGACAGGCGTAATTCATCATAGCTGAACCATCCCATTTAGGGAGGTTTGTATGGTCGTGGTTAAGGTTGATAATAGTATACACCAGTCCGATAAGCTCATCGGGATCGCAATTTGAGGGATAGAGTTTCGCAACTTTTAGAGCGCCTTCTATCCTTGTGTAGTTATCTCTAAGAGTATTGTATCTATTCCTATATTCCTCAAGCTGATTGTTGCGGTTGAAAGAAAAGATAGTCTGCGGGTTATCTTTCCCCCCTAACTTTATGGATATATAAAGGCAGTAGTTTTTTGTCTTTATATCGCTTTTATTGGAAAAAAGTTTTCCATATCCGTTATTATTTCTGAATATAAGCCGGAGTTTACCGCTTTTTGAGCCTTCCAGTCCGCAATTATATCGGTTACATTAGGGTTTGCCCACATTATGATCTGCACGTGGGCGTCTTCGGGGAGAATGGAATACATGGATGTGAGACCGGAGGTTACTTCGTTTACTCCGTGCTGGGGAAAACAGCGGAATATTATTCCGCACCCGCCGTCTGAAAGGCTGTATATCCTATCCTCAACGCTGTAGTCATGGTATGGCAGATATTCTGAAAATATTTCTCTCTCGTAGAGCGCTCTGTATTGTTCGGGATTTACCATAGGTTGCCTCTATTTTAATGGAGTAAGTGTATTGGAGGCGGTGCGGGATTCTTTTAGGTAATCGCCTAATATCCACTGCCCCTCGTCAACTGTGATAAAGCTGTATTTCCATGTATGTAAAACGTTGTTGTCGTCTGTATAGGGAAGTATAAGCACACGGAGGACTTTCTCGGGAGTTTTAAGGGGTGATAACGGTTTGCGGATAATATTTGCTAGGCGCTCATCCCGCTCCTTCTGAACAGCGGGCTTTTCCCTTTCAAGAATATTCCTAGTGCGCTCTTTGATGAGGGTGATCTTTTGGTCATTGGTGAACTTATCGTTACTTAGTATCTCCTCTATCGTCTTATCCTCCAGCGGAACGATAACTCGGACGTCTTTGTCGGAGCAGGATAATAGGGTAAATGTAAACGCAATTACGATTATTAAATATTTCATTACGATCTCCTTGTTCTACTAGGGTATATGAACGGAGGTTAAGTATACGTTAAGAGCTTGCTTAACTAGAACTCATATACGGTATTGATTGGAGGTAATGGCAATGGAGAAATTTGATCCGATGCATCTTTTGGGGGTGGAGCGTTATAATTCGCTTATAGCATTTATAACCAACGCTCTTACAAATGGAATACTTGCGAGGGTATTATCGGCGGCGCTTTTGATCTTGGCTCTATGGTTTGTGTGGAGACGGAAACAGGTGCCGATGGGGATGGTTTTAATAGCCTTGTCGGTGGGATTTGTATTTATCGGCATGGTTTTATAAGGGGTATTATATGGCGGGTGAAAGTGTAGTAATTGCAAACGGCGGCGCAAGGCAGAAAAATAAGTGTCTTATTGACGCTATCAGTGAGATGCAGCAGATGAGTGCAGGAGAGGCTATGCGTGCGGAGATGCCCAAAGACTTTTTCACTTGGAGTATGCAGATAGAGTATTTTTCTATAGGGTTAAAAGCGTTTTTGGCGGGTGCGGTGATAATCGCCCTTTTACTCCCAATCTCTATAGCCGCCTCTATGGGTCTTATCCCTATATTCGGCTACCGCGCCAATATATATGATAAAATATATATGTTTATCCTAACCTTTGGGGTATACGGCGGAGGGTTGTTTATCCTTGTATCGTGTGGGAAATATGTTAAGGGTGAATATACCCGCTCTATCGCAAGGGCTTTATTCTCCGGTGCGGCCACGGCGGCAATCTTTAAGGGAGCAGTATTGTTTGTGCTGTATCAGTTGGCGCAGACTCTTATAAGCCCAGAAAGAGTTGTAAAAGTGGTGGATTACCTTACCCTGCCGACAAATAATACCGTATATTATATGCTGCTTGGCAACTATAAACAGATTTTCCGCATATCCTCAACGATAATCATAATATTCGCTGCGGCAAGCATCATAGCGATAACCGTTTCATATATTATAGCGATTAGGAAACTAAGTAAGATTCAAGATATAAATGACAGATATATTAAAACATAGGAGTATTTTATGGCTAGAGAGAAGAAGTCTTTTGAGGAGAGAATGGCTGAACGTTTGGAAAAAGCGAGCAAGCCGGGTTCGGTGGTGCTTGCACTGCAATCGTTTGACACGAGATTGACTGTTAATATGTTAAATCAGATTGACCGTCAGTTCAGGGTATCAAGGGATAGGCTTTTTCAAGAGGGCTACGAGGTGGATAAGATTCAACCTTTCTTTAGGAAGAGGCAGGAAATTGAAAGGCAGGTTAATGAGTTTGCCAAAGAGTTTTCTGCAGTAGTGCATCTGCGCTACTTTGATCCCATGAAGTCAAGAGAAGATGAGAGCGAAACAGCGCCGCAAACGACAAAAGCTAAGGGGTAGTGTTTAGGGGGGTAACCCCCTTTTTTAGTGCTCGCAACCTCGGTTGATAAGTGAATTTATGTTTCTTGTCGTCTTTCGGATTTATTGATTTCACGCTCTGCTCTTGATAAATGGAAAAAACCAAAAACCAAAGGGAATATAAGAAGCAAAGCATATAGAAATAAAAACTGACACAAAAAAAAATATTGACCTAATGTTTTACAAACGTAATTAACAAATAGTGCTAATCCCTGAATAATGATAAAATGTGTAAATATTGAGGCTAACCTAGAATCAGTATCATACTTACATATCGTAGAATTAAGATACAGCGCAAAACCAGCTATTGAAAACCCTAATAAAGATGAGATAATGCTTATATCTTGAAATATATAAATAGGCTTTGGTAAAACGATAGTCCCTAAAACAGCTATCCAAAAATATATAGAACCTACTATTGATCCCAAGCCTCCATAGGCTTGCCAATACTCGCGCCAAGATAAAATATGATCCCTAAAATCGTTAAGAACACGTCTCATTTTAATCTGTTAACAATCTTAAGTAGAAATTCCTTAGCAGTTAGTAAAAAAGAACCTAGTGTAATTTCTACCTTTTCTGTCAATGGTTTATTCATGGTAGAAATTGTTTTCTTTTTGTTGTCTAGCATTTTCCCTGTAGCAGTAGTAGAACCATAGGATGCAGATAAGTCTATCCAGTCAATAGTATCATCGTCAAGCACAATGCCTGTTTTTGGAATAGATGTGTATTGAAAGGATGTTTTGTGAATATTTCTATTCTTAGTATCTTCTATTTTTTTCATAATTGTTTCACGAAAGCTATCTCCATTGGGTAGGCTAACTTGAATGTTCAATTTCTCTATTGAACGCAATCCTTTGATTAATTCTATTGTTTCACGAACCTGCTCCAAAATAAGTGTAACAGTATCACTAAAGTTGATATTATTAACTAGTCCCTGAATTAATTTTAACATTGCATTTGGTCTTATCTTTGTCTCAAATATCAGCCTATGTTCTTGAGGGAAAAAAGCAAAAGGATGCTCCTTGTAATCTGGCTTTATGTTCTTATCCAGTTGTGGAATCGGTTTCCCAGTTTCATCAAGTAGAGGCTCTTTTTTTTCCAAATCAAAAAAGGGGGAATTAGGATCTATGTCCGTGTAGGTTATTATTTCACCTTCATAACCTCCTTCAACTTCATTGAAATTACTTTTAAATCCGCCAGAATGCCTTTGATGGTATGTAGTAAAAAAGCCAGCTGAAACAAGTGCATTAAATAAATCCTTGTATTTTTGAGGAGTCGGGTTCGGAAATATCGTAATATTTATGCAAGCAAGTTCTATGACCTTAATCCTATTTTGTCATTTTTACACCGCCCATTCGATTATGATAACACTCTCAATATTATAGTCTAGAGTTTTAAAATAGGCTATATGAAAAATTTATTTTAGCCTCTTCAGCTCATCAAAGGATAAACCAGTATATTGGGCTATCTTTTCTATAGCTAACCCATCGGCAAACATTGCCCTAGCAGCATCTAACTTGCCTTCAACTCTGCCTTTAAGCTCGCCTTCAGCAATTCCTTCTTCTCTGCCCTCTTCTCTGCCCTCTTCTCTGCCTATTCTTGCGGCGGTGCTTAGGCGGGCGCGCTCGTCTAATAGAGCCTTCTCTCTTGCCTCCGCTAAAAGACGCAATCCCTCATTATTGCTCAAATCCTCAAGCAAAGTTACCGCCTGCTCTATTATCGGGCTTAAATTCCTTACCTCTTCAACCTCTGCCACATTTGTTACATTCATAGTTAAAAACCTCAACCAACCTATTAACTCAGTGTCGTTTAACTTGTATAGCTCTCCCTCTAACTTGGAAAGCTCCACTATTATCAACTCCAGCTTATCTATAAATATATTACCGCTCTTCTGATTTTGCAATAAATATCGGTTAATAAAATCCTTCTCCTCTTTCAATAAAGTAAAATCCGCTATCACTATAAGAATCGTAAGTTTTGCAGTTCAAAATTTTTTTATTACATTTGATAATGTTTAATGGCAAGGGTTTTGAGAGAATTTTTTTGTCAAATTATTGATTTTTTTATTGCTATATTTATCTATATTAGATATAATCTCTTATTATTATCTCTAATGTGGAGGGTGAGCATGTATCTTGTTGTTAGCAAAAATAAAGGGAGAGAGTATCTTTCCATAGTCAAGGCACGTCAAGAGAGTATTACAGGGAAAAAGAAATACAAAGTTGTCAAGTCGCTGGGATATTTGGAGGAACTGAAAGAGGATTATGAAGACCCGATAGCTCATTTTAAGCGAGTTGCCATAGAGATGACGAGAGCGGAGAAGAAGGATGGCTCTCCGCACTGGATCAACCTAGACGGGAGGCAATTATTGACAGAGGGAGAGCATCGGCGCAAGAATTTTGGTTATGCCGCCCTCTCCAAGATATTCCATGAACTTGATTTAGACCTATTTTTTCGCAACAACTCAAGGAAGTTAAAGGCGGAGTATAATGTGTCCAGCATAATGAAGTTGCTGATATATTCCCGCATATTGCGCCCCGCCTCTAAGAAGAGCACATATGAGAAC
>JAISNW010000221.1 GCA_031276055.1 Deferribacteraceae bacterium
TTGCCACCCCCACCTTGCCCACTTCACCCCTCGCTAATGGATCATCTGAATCATAGCCTATCTGGGTAGGAAGATCAAAAGCCACTGAAAGCCCTGTGGTGCCCTGCCCTAGAAGGAAACGATAGCGCTTGTTGGACTCTTCAGCAGTGGCAAAACCTGCATACTGCCGCATTGTCCAGAAACGGCTGCGGTACATAGTGGTTTGAACCCCTCTAGTCAGCGGATAAAGACCTGGATACCCTAAATTTTGCTCAAAAACCTCTGATGGATCTCTACCTGCAAGAACATCCTCTGGTGTATAAAACGGCTTAATCTTTATGCCTGAAGTGGTGAAAAACTCCTTCTTTCTTTCAGGAAACTTTGAGACGCTCTTTTTATACATATCTTCCCATTTTGAATACATGCAGCCCTCCCGCCTATTGTGCTAATCGCTGTTATTATGGCACAACCCGCAAAAAAAAACAATAAATCTTGCCAGCGCAGTTGACAGAGGCTATAATGCGCTGTTGGAGGAGTTGAGATGAAAAGAGCGCTGTTAATTGTTGATCCTCAGAATGATTTTGTGCTTCCGAGCGGCTCTTTGGCGGTAAAAGGGGCTGTGGAAGATATGGATAGACTATCTGATATTGTAAAAAGGCGGGGGCTTGAGATCGATAAGATCATTATCACACTAGACAGCCACCACCCTATACATATAGCCTCCCCTATCTATTGGGAGGATGAAGAGGGGAATCTTCCGCCGCCTTTTACCCTGATAACTAGCGGCAGCAAGTGGATCCCCCGTTTTCATAAAGAGAAGGCGTTTGAATACCTAGAACAGATAGAGCAGAAGGGGAAGAAGTTAATAATCTGGCCTCCTCATACACTCTTCGGTTCATCTGGGTGGGCGGTGTATGAACCGCTCTTTAATGCTGTAAACGACTGGGTGCTCAAAACAGGACGCGATCTAGCAACATGCCCCAAAGGGAGCAATCCGTTGACGGAGATGTTTTCAGCTGTAAAGCCTGAGGTTTCCTTTGATGAAGAGAAAGACAACGCCGCCGCAGAGCAATTCTTAAACCAGCTTGAAGGTTTTGATGCAATATGGGTGGCGGGTGAGGCGGAGAATTTCTGCGTAAAAGAGACAGTGGAAGATATTTTAGAGCTTAGAGCGGACATTGGGGCAAAGATAGAGATATTAAAAGGGTGCACCTCATCGATATAAATCAACGATAAGCCTCTCGTTCTTGTGTGAATTAGTGCAAGATAAGCGGATTATGCTGTAACTTTGTGCACCTTAAACTGTTTCATCCTCTCCTCAAGGCTGCTGCAGACGCCCTCTAGGTTTGCAAGATTCTCTTCTAGGCTGTCTGCTGTAGCTTTAACTTCGTTTGATACAGTATCTACTGCGCCGATGTCGTCAATAATTAGGTCAATCGCTGTAGAAACCTGCCCCACTGCGCTAGAGATGCTGAACACCATATTATGAAGTTCATTTACCCCATTTTCAATCTCATCAAGGATAACTGTAGTCTGTTTGGAGGAATCCACCCCGATATTTACCTGAGCTATAACTTCGTGCATGGAAGTTATAACGTTTTCGATCTCTTTCTGGTTCGTGGCGATAAGGCGGGCTATCTCGGAGGTGGATTTTTGCGTATTCTCTGCAAGTTTACGCACCTCGTCTGCAACAACTGCAAAGCCTCTGCCTGCATCTCCCGCCCTTGCCGCCTCTATAGCGGCGTTTAAGGCTAAAAGGTTGGTTTGATCTGCAATATTTGTTATCACCGCCACTATATTTTTTATCTCTGCGGATTTTACCCCTAGTGAGTTCACCAAGGCGGATGCATCATCAACAGCATTTTTTATAGTGCTTATCTTTTCTACGGAGTTGGTGACGGTATCCTTCCCCTTTGAGACGGTTTCGGCGGTCTGGCTTGAAAAAGACGCTATCTCGGAGATATTGTTGTTAATTTCAGCGGCGGAGGCGCTTGTTTGTTGAGAAGAGCTTGAGATGGCGGCGGAACGGTTTGTCTGCTCCAACATCCCTTCAGACAGCCCCGCAATGCTCTTTGAGAGCTCCACCGTTGCAGCTTTGAGGGTGGATATAAGTTTAGCCGTGTGGTAGAAGAGGGTGTTTAAGTTATCCACCATAGCAGCCATATGGTAGGCAAGGCTTGTTTCATCGCCTTTTGCCGTATCCAGTTTAACGGTGAAGTCGCCTTTTGCAATCTCTTTCACCTTTTCCGTCAAAACCGAAGGCTCTGCTCCTAGGGATTTAACAAGTTTACCAAGAGCGAACAAAATTATACTGCTCACAACAATTATAGCAACAGCGGCTATCAGGGTTATAATTAAACTGATCCCTTTTAATGCGGAGAGGACATCGTTTTTAGGAACGCTGATGCACATATAATAGATGTAATCCGTCCACTCTAGTATTATAGGAGAATAAAATGTGAGAGAGAGTATCCCCGTTGCAGTAGCTAAACGTTCTACCATATATTCTGAACGTTTGTCGGCATAGGGCTTTAACTCCTTTGCTACAGCAGAAGGTTTGCCAAGCGTTGAAGGGGTAGGATGGGCAAGCATAATGAGTTGATTTGAGAGGAGGAAGGCATAGCCCGTGCCGTAAGGCTTCACCTCGGTGACTATGCTTGAAAGGTAGTCAAGGCTTAGATCGACCCCTGCCGCCCCAATTAGCTCACCGAACCTATTTTTTAATGGGAAAGATATAGAGGTGGTTTTTACCTCTTTACCGTTATAGATGCGGGTTAGAGGTTCTGAAACAAACGCTTTGCCTGTTTTCAGCGGGGCTTGATAACGATCTTCACTGTAATCAAAGTTAAACTCTTG